>JANWXA010000241.1 GCA_025055465.1 Candidatus Kapaibacterium sp. | reverse complement strand
GAAGACAAGATGGCAATGGTGGCCACTGTGTAGCGGTTCGATTCCGAGACCCGCACGGCGCACGATATTCAACCCGGGGTTATCGGTGGGCACAAGAAACATCGAAGCACCGCGGTGCACTGGGACTTCGGCATTCGTAATCGCCATCACAATGATGAAGTCAGCCAGGTCTGCGTGCGAGGCGAAGTACTTTTCGCCGTCGATGACCCACTCATTGCCGTCACGAACCGCACGGCAGCGGAAGCTGCTCGGGTCGCTTCCGCCCTGCGGCTCCGTCATAGCAAAGCAAGACACAATCTCTCCCGCGAGCAATGGCTCCAGAAAACGGCGCTTCTGCTCCGCGGTGCCGTAGGCCGCCAAGATCTCAGCATTGCCGGAATCCGGAGCCTGGCAACCGAATATGGTAGGAGCCCATTGCGAGCGGCCCAAGATTTCGTTCATAAGCGCCAGCTTCACCTGCCCATAACCGGGGCCCCCGAGTTCAGGTCCTAAATGGCACGCCCACAACCCTCTGCGTTTCACTTCCTCCTTGAGTGGATGCGCCAGTGCGCGCAACAGAGGATTGCGCCGGTCGTACGGTGCAGCAGGGTCCGGGAAGAGCACGTCAAGCGGCTCCACCCGCTCACGGACAAAGGAATCCATCCAGTCCAGTTTCTCTTGAAACTCAGGCTCTGTTGAAAAGTCCCAAGCCATGTTCATGCTACCTCCTGTACGGGGGCCGTTCCCCAGACCGACAGTAAAGTCAATGGCAACCTACGGGCAGACTGTTTCCCCAAAGTTGGCCGTTGGTTAGAAGAGTGCGGGAAACGGAGGTAAGCGACAGTGCCCTACGAGCCCGGGGAAGACATCTATGGCAGTCCGGAACATCGAGCTTTTCGCGAAACAGTGCGTCGGTTCGTGCAAACGGAACTGGTCCCACGTGCCCGCGAGTTTGACAAAATGGGGCGGATCGACAAATCCCTGTACCGCAAGATGGGGGAGCTTGGGTTCTTAGGAATCCGCTACGACCCGAAATACGGCGGGCTCGGTCTGGATTACTCGTATCAGGCCATCTTTCTCGAAGAGATTGCCCTCTGCGACAATGCTGGCGTTGCCATGGGCATCTCGGTCCAGACCGACATGGCGACACCCGCTTTGCACAGGTTCGGCAGCGAAGAACTCAAGCAAAAATACTTAGTGCCGGCGATTCGGGGGGAGATGGTCGCGGCTATTGCTGTGACCGAGCCTGCCGCAGGTTCGGACGTGGCCCGTATCCAAACCCGCGCAGTGCGGGATGGCAACTACTGGGTGATCAACGGCTCAAAAATGTACATTACCAATGCCGCCACGGCAGACTGGCTGTGCCTACTCGCGGTCACGGACCCCGAGGCCGGTTACAACGGATTCACGCAGATTATTGTCCCCACAGACTCATCCGGTTTTAGTTACAAGCTGCTGGACAAAATCGGCAACATTGGCTCCGACACTGGGCTGCTGTTTTTCGACGACGTACGCGTACCCATCACCAACACAATTGGCGATCCGCAGCGCGGGTTTCAGCAACAAATGATGCAGTTTCAAGATGAGCGGATGGTCCCTGTGGTCATGGCACCCGTGCAGGCCCGGCAGCTTTGGGAAATCACCTTGCAGCACTGCCAGCAACGCGTTGTGTTCGGAAAGCCCCTTTCCAAGCATCAGGTCAACCAGCACAAGTTTGTCGACATGCTCATTCAAATCACGGCCGCCGAGGAAATGGCACATCGTTGTATCCGCATGATGATGCGGGGGATCGACGCAACCAGGGACATCTCCATGGCCAAGGTGTTCAACACCAATGTGTTACAGTACGTAGCCACAACTTGCGTACAACTATTCGGAGGGGCTGGGTACTGCTGGGAAAATGCTGCGGCACGTGCGTTCGTGGACTCGCGTCTTCTGACTATTGGTGGTGGGGCAGACGAAGTGATGAAACAAATCGTGGCCAAGATGCTGCAAATTTGAGCGTTCGAGCTATGCCGGTTCTCTCGACCCGAATCGATCCGAAGTCGCCCACGTTTCGGGCGAATTACGAAGCGATGCTTGAGCAAGTCCACCGTTTGCAGGAGCAGCTTGCGTTGGCTCGGGCAGGAGGAGGCGAAAAGTATGTGGCCCGGCATCGCGAGCGCGGAAAGCTCCTCCCCCGGGAACGGCTCGAGCTACT
>JANWXA010000240.1 GCA_025055465.1 Candidatus Kapaibacterium sp. | reverse complement strand
CAACATTACCAAGCCGGATATACCAGGAGCTAAGCTCGTCAGCAAAAAGGGTATCGGAACGCAGCCGTTGTCGTCCCCGCTGCAAGGTAGCAACTGCCACGTCAACAAGCTGGAGTCGGTACTGTGCTGCAGCGACAGCACGGTAGGACTCCGGCTCCACCGGTACCTGATCCAGGGCTTTTTCCCATGCTCGATGTGCAGAGTCTGCTTGCCCCGAGCGCCAATACAGCTCGCCCAGCAGTGCCCACACTGATGGGGCTGGGCGGCGACGCGCAAACGCAGCCACCTGGGGAAGGGCCTCAGAATGGCGCTGAAGCTTGAGAAGTGCCTGGGTCCATCGGAAAAGGTACTCTGCCGAATCCGGATGCGCGCGGAAGAGCTGTTCGTAGACGCGAGCTGCCCCTGCATAATCGCCAACAGCTTCCAGTGCCTGTGCTGTTCGCAGTTGCTCCTGCAATTGCGGTCGCACTTGTGCCCATGCTACCACTCCCACAATCCAAAGACCTATCGCCCTTACCCAATCCTTTCGTCTCATATTTGTGTTTTCCACTCGGAGCTCAATAACGCAACAATATGTTGCTGGACCGGTTCGGGGCAGACGCGAACGCTTCTATTGTGCTGGATTTGGACATTTATTTCCGTCCGCATCCCGAACTCGTTGGGGAAATATAATCCGGGCTCAACTGTAAACGCGCTGCCGGGAAGCAGCCGTCGAGTATCATGCGTTTCATAATCGTCCAAATTTGCTCCCGGCCCATGAACCTCCGTTCCTAAGCTATGCCCCGTACGATGAAGAAATAACTCCCCATACCCTGCACTTTGGACGATGGAGCGTACATGGCGGTCAACTTCATACCCCGCAGGGAAGCGCGACTGAGCCAAGACATCGCGCACTAACTGGACAGCCCTGTCGCGAGCGCGACAGAGTACAGTGAAAACCTCGGCAAACCGCGGTGGGACCTCCTCGCCAGCGTACGCCATCCATGTAATATCGGCGTAGAGTGCCGAAGGATCTCTAAGTTTTGCCCACAGGTCTATCAGCACCAGGTCTCCAGGGCGAATTGGGGCAGAGTCCTCCTCCGTCGGACTGTAGTGCGGGTTCGCCGCGCGTTCCGTACGAGCAACAATCGGCGGATGGTCTGTTTCCAGCCCCGACTGTACAAGCTGTTCCAGGAGGAATTGCTGGAGCGCATATTCTTGAGGCTGAGCCCCTTGCCGCAGTTGGTTCCGCAGCCAAGCAAGAGCTTCCCAGAGTATTTCGTACAACTGTTGTGCCGTTCGAGCTTGCTGCTCTAACTGTTCGGGGGTATATACTGCCACCAGCTCCTGAAGCAAGTCTGCTGAGGAAACCAGCTCTGCCCCCAGCTTGCGGAGGAGCTCTGCCGTGCCAGCATCCAGGATCGAAACCACTGGTAGCGCAGCGTCCGGTGAATATTCCACGGCTATCCGACGGTACTTTTGACACCACTCCGCCAGGACGACCTGCCACTCGTGGTAAGTTGTATAAAGGCGTTCTTCGGCGTCAACGGCCTGGAGCACATGTGGCTCAACCCGATGTACAAGCTTCTGCGGACGCCCCACTGCAGGGACGAGGACTGCCCAGCGACGGGTACAGAGCTTCTCCTTAGGCAACCCCAGAAGATACGCGGCAAAGGAGTTAGAGCCGCGAAAGTCGTAGAGTAACCACGCAGGAATATCCGACCGCTGCAGGAGCTGCTGGATATGGTGCCATAAAACAGAGGGCATCTTGCAGAACGTCGTTGCTTCACGCCTTATAGACACCTATAGGCAGGAAATTTGCTCACGCAGCAGCCTGGGCTAGCTCCTTACCTTTGACTAGAGCACGGTAGATGTTGCCATACTGCTGAGCCGCACGACGCCATGAAAAGTCCTGAAGCATTGCATTGACAACCAGGCGTTGCCAGAGCTCTGGCTGAAAGTATAGCTGCCGCGCACGCTCAATTGCTGCAAGAAATGCTTCGGGGGTGGGTTCTTCAAAAACAATGCCTGTTCCTTCCCCTGTCCCAGGGTCAAAATCTCGCACGGTATCCCGAAGCCCACCCGTAGCGCGCACAATCGGCACCGTACCGTAGAGCATGGAATACATCTGGTTCTGTCCGCAAGGCTCTTGCAGGGACGGCATCAAGAACATATCCGAGCCTGCCTCAATCAGATGTGCCAATGGC
>JANWXA010000023.1 GCA_025055465.1 Candidatus Kapaibacterium sp. | reverse complement strand
CAGTTGGCCAACTCGCGAACAACTGCGCGAATCCACCATCGTAGTCGTCGTCACCTGCCTGCTCTTAGCGGCCTTTACTTGGGGTGTAGATACTGCTGTCACTGCTGTTTTGAGATTGATCTTTTGAGGTATCGCGCAATATGCCATCGGTCGTGCCACAAGCGCCGGAGAGCACGGGGAAGACGTTTCGCTGGTATGCACTCTATACAGCCAGTGGACAAGAGAACCGTGTCCGGCAACGTTTAGAGCGAGAGCTGGAGCTGCACGGGCTTCGGGACCGTGTCCGTACCATTCTCATTCCTGAAGAGACGGTCTTCGAAATCCGCTCAGGGAAGCGTAAGACCCGGAAGCGTAGTTTCCTGCCAGGCTACATCCTGATCGAGGTGGCTCTGGACCGCAAACTCCGCCAGCTTATAGAAGGTGTGGCTGGTGTAGTTGGCTTTGCGGGCACTCGGACACAGCCCGTCCCCTTGCGTCCCGAGGAAGTAGAACGCATTTTGGCGCGATTGGAAGAGCGTAAGCACACGGCGACGATTGAGACGCAATTCAGTGTTGGGGATCCAGTGCGCATTATTGATGGACCCTTTGCGAACTTCGTGGGCGTGGTCAAAGAAGTCAACCTGGAGCGACAGAAGCTTAAGGTAGAGGTTGGTATTTTGGGTCGGAAAACCCCAGTGGAGTTGGATATAGGGCAGGTAGAGTTGGCGGTTCAAACCTCGGGCGCATAGTTCCACACTCTGAGGAGGAAAGTTTCGTTTAACAATGCTTGCAATACGCAGGAAAGCCAGGAATGGCGCGAAAAATAGCAGGGACGTTTAAGCTTCTACTTAAAGCTGGGGAAGCCACGATGGCGCCGCCGGTCGGTCCAGCTTTTGGCCAGCGGGGGCTCAACGGGATGGAATTTGTTAAGCAATTTAACGCTCGTACGGCAAAGATGGTCGGTACCTTGGTACCGGTCGTGGTGACTTACTACTCTGACAAGAGTTTCTCCTTTATTGTCAAATCTCCACCAGCATCTGTTCTCCTGATGAAGGCCGCTGGCATAGAGAAGGGCTCATCGGAGCCTCATCGAGTGAAGCCTGGGAAAGTAACTCGAGCCCAGTTGGAGGAAATTGCCCGGCAGAAAATGGAGGATCTCAATTGCGACAGTTTGGACAGTGCTGTTCGCATGTTAGAGGGGACTGCTCGAAGTATGGGGATCATTGTGGAGGAATAAAGGGTTGCTATGAAGAAGCGGAGTAAGCGATATCGGGCGACTCTGGAAACCTTGAAACACCTCATCGGCACGGATGGCCAGGTGCCTCTGGAGAGAGCAGTGGAAATACTCAAGCAAGTAGCGACAGCAAAGTTCGACGAGACCATAGAATTGGCCATCCGGCTCGGGGTTGATCCGCGAAAGGCAGACCAGATGGTACGGGGAGCGGTCGTTCTGCCCCATGGTACGGGGAAAACGGTTCGGGTTCTTGTATTTGCAAGACCTCCGAAGGATCAAGAGGCCCTGCAGGCAGGAGCGGACTATGCTGGGCTGCAGGAATATGTAGAAAAAATCCAATCCGGCTGGCTGGAATTTGATGTTGCTATTGCTGCTCCCGATGTGATGGGCGAGGTAGGGAAGTTAGGCCGTATTCTGGGTCCCCGGGGCTTGATGCCAAACCCAAAGAGCGGTACTGTGACTTTCGATGTTGCTACCGCAGTTCGAGAGGCAAAGGCGGGGCGGGTGGAGTATCGTGTGGACAAAGGTGGCAATGTCCATGTTGCTGTAGGACGGGCTTCCTTCTCAACAGAAAAGCTTGCGGAAAATATCCGTGCAGTAATTGAGAGCGTGCTGCGGGCGAAGCCCCCGACAGCGAAAGGAAAGTACTTGCGCAATGTTTATCTGACTTCTACGATGGGCCCCAGCATCCCTATCAGTGAACAGTCCTTGGTGCGGCTGAGGGAGTGAGAGAAGACTATCATCCCGTGTTGAGCTCACAGATGGCTGTTTCTGGGAGTGCTTTGTTTCGTGGACGTTGGAGTGAGGAACACAAATGCTGACGCAGCAGCGCAAGGCAGAGATTGTCGAGCAACTTCGACAGAAACTCCAGCGAGCTTGTGGCGTTTACTTGGTAAACTTTGGCGACATGACAGTTGCAGATTCACAGGCCCTCCGGAAGGAGCTGCGCCCCAAAGGGTTTGAATATCAGGTTGCCAAAAATACCCTCCTTCGCCGCGCCTTACAGGCCGTTGGAGGACATGGCAAGCTGGAGCAACATTTGGTTGGCCAGACAGCTTTGGTCCTGAGCTATACCGATGGTATTGCTCCCGCTCGGGTGCTGCGGGACTTTATAAAACGTGTTGAGAAAATCAGCTTCAAGGCCGCCGTCGTAGAAGGCCACTATTTTGACGGTTCCCAACTAGAGCAAATAGCGTCGCTGCCTAGTCGGGAGGAACTCCTGGCTGGCATCGTGGTAAGCTTGCAGGCTCCCGTAGCCGGGGTTGCCGGCGCTATCGGTGCGCTTCTGCGAGACATTGCGTATTTAGTTGAAGAAGTCGCTCGGAAACGGAGCGGCGCAACAGAGTAAGTTCCATCTACAGTGGGTTGACGACCTATGTCCAGCATTGTCGAGGAATTGGTGGAGAAGATCAGCAATTTGACTCTCCTGGAAGCTGCCGAGCTGAAGAAAGCCCTGGAAGAGCGCTTTGGGGTCAGTGCTGTCGCGCCGGTGGCGGTTGCTGCAGTTCCTGGTGTTGCAGCGCCTGCTGCTGAAGCTCCCGTTGTAGAGGAAAAAACTGAGTTCGACGTAGAGCTGTCCGAAATCGGTCCTAACAAGCTCAACGTCATCAAAGTTGTGCGAGAGCTAACGGCCCTTGGCCTCAAAGAGGCCAAAGACCTGGTGGAAGCTGCTCCAAAGGTTCTGAAGGAGGGTGTCTCCAAGGAGGAGGCGGAGAGCATTAAGAAGAAGTTGGAAGAGGTTGGCGCTAAAGTGACCGTGAAGTAAAGATTAGCGACCAACAGGTATTGGACTGTATGACTCGTGTTATTTGGTATCGGGACCTCCAAGGCTACTGGGTGTAGCCGGTAGGGGGTTCCGTGCGTTTTGCGCTTGAATAAGTTCCATCATTGGTAGACATACCGGTATGGCGAGCCGCAAAAGGGCAGTTACCGCAAGAGCTGCAGTAGCCAAAGGTGAACAGCTTGCAGTGGAAACAACGCGCAGGGCCCAAGACAATCGGCCTCCCGTTGGCCCAACTGCCTACACCAGCAATGGGGAACCGACGCTACGGCAGCGTATCAGCTTCGCGCGCTCCCCGCTGAGACCAGAATACCCCGACTTGCTCCAGGTGCAGTTGGCGTCATATCAGGAATTTCTCCAGGAGGATATCCCTCCCCAAGAGCGACGACGGGTGGGGCTCCAGGAGGCGTTTTTGAGCACTTTTCCCGTGGAAGACGCTTCTGGCATTTACCAACTGGAATTCCTCTACTATTGGCTTGAGCCGCCGCGGTACACGGAAGAGGAATGCCGAGAACGGGAGCTCACTTATGCCAAGACGCTCAAAGCCCGGCTACGCCTCTCCAGCAAAGTGCCCCCGGAATCTGAGGACTACATTGAGCCAGTTGAGCAGGACGTGTACTTGGGGAACATCCCGGCAATGACGGAGCGGGGGACCTTTATCATTAACGGATCGGAGCGAGTGGTGGTCTCTCAGATTCACCGCTCTCCGGGGGTGTTCTTCGACCAGGTGGTCCACTCTAGCGGCCTGCCCATCTACAGCGCTCGAATAATTCCTCTGCGCGGAGCGTGGCTGGAATTTGTCGTTGATGTCAACGACGTTATGTATGCTTATGTTGACCGTCGAAAGAAGTTCCCCATAACCACCTTTTTGCGGGCATTGGGCTATTCTCGTGACCATGATATTGACGACCTGTTTGGTCTTTCGGTCATCGTCCAACCTACAGAGCTGCCTCAGTATGTCGGGCGTCGTATCGCCAGCGAGGTTGTTGATGTGCACACGGGGGAAATTCTTGCCCGACGTGGGGAAGTTCTTTCCGAAGAGCTATTGGGGCGCCTCCATCGTACTACCGTTGCCCCGTTCCGGGTCTTCGTGCACGAGGACCTGGAAAACGAGCCCGTGCTGGTGAAAACGTTTGCTAAGGACGTGACTCGCAGCCGGGAAGAAGCTTTGGAACTGATTTACCGCCAGATGCGTTCCAGTGAGGCATCAGACTTGGAGACGGCGGTTCAGCTTCTGGAGCGTCTCTTTTTCACACCGAAGCGGTACGAACTGGATACTGTTGGACGTTTCCGCCTCAATACGAAGCTGGGGCTAACGGTACCACAGGAGATTACTCACCTGACCCTGGAAGATATTGTAACCACTATCCGTTTGCTGCTGGAAGTCAGGGAGGGCAGGCAGGACATTGACGACCAGGACCATTTATCGAACCGGCGGGTGCGCACGGTGGGCGAGCAGCTCACCACTCAGATGGTGGTGGGGTTGACCCGCATGGCGCGTACCATCAGGGAACGGCTCAGCATATTTAGTGGCGAGGAGCGCCTTACCCCGGCGGATTTGGTCAATGCCCGTACGGTCAACAGTGTGCTTAACCAGTTTTTCGGCACCAACCAGTTGTCTCAGTTTATGGACCAGACCAATCCGCTGGCGGAATTGACCCACAAACGGCGGGTTTCCGCTCTGGGACCGGGCGGGTTGAGCCGCGAACGGGCTGGCTTTGAGGTGCGTGATGTCCATTATACCCACTACGGACGCCTCTGTCCGATCGAGACCCCGGAGGGCCCTAACATTGGGTTGATTTCCTCGCTGACCCTTCATGCTCGCATAAACAAATACGGCTTTATTGAGACCCCCTATCGGCGGGTTCTCAGCGGGAGGGTTGATGATGAAATCGTCTACCTGACTGCTGATGAGGAAGAGGAGAAGGTCATTGCTCCTGCCTCTACACCGGTTGACGAGAACGGACGGATTGCTGTGCCACGCGTGCGGGCACGACGTTCCGGCGACTTCGTGCTTGTTCAGCCGGAAGAGGTAGAATATATGGACGTTTCTACTGATCAGATCGCTAGTGCGTCGGCGTCGCTGATCCCCTTCTTGGAGCATAATGATGCTAACCGGGCTCTGATGGGCTCTAACATGCAGCGGCAAGCGGTTCCGTTGGTTTGCCCACAAGCTCCCTTTGTTGGTACAGGGTTGGAGCCGCGGGTTGCTCGCGATGCCCGTGCCTTGCTGGTAGCAGAGGGGGACGGCGTTGTGGAGTACGTGAGCGCTGACATGCTCCGTGTGCGTTATGACGACCCACGTCCAGAGGAAGAAAAATTAGTCAGCTTTGACGACGAACCCGTGGTCACCTATCGCCTCAAGAAGTTCGTGCGTACAAATCAGGATACTTGTATCTCCCAGCGTCCGGTTGTGCGCGTCGGACAGCGCGTGCGGAAAGGCCAGACCTTGGCTGACGGTGCGGCAACGGATCATGGAGAACTGGCTCTGGGGCGCAATGTCTTGGTTGCCTTTATGCCCTGGCGTGGCTATAATTTTGAGGATGCAATCGTCATTTCAGAGCGCCTGGTAATGGAGGATGTCTTTACCTCCATTCATATTGAAGAGTTTACCGCTCAGGTTCGGGATACGAAGCGGGGGGAAGAAGAATTCACACGCGACATTCCGAATGTGAGTGAAGAAGAAATCCGCGATC
Organism: Candidatus Kapaibacterium sp.; assembly: GCA_025055465.1. Classification (GTDB taxonomy): domain Bacteria; phylum Bacteroidota; class Ignavibacteria; order Kapaibacteriales; family HRBIN21; genus HRBIN21. Next base: position 8,749 of record JANWXA010000023.1, on the reverse strand, counting down.
TGGACGAGAATGGCTTAGTGCGTATCGGGAGTCGGGTCAAAGAGGGGGATATCCTCATTGGCAAAATTACACCCAAAGGTGAGGCGGATCCGACACCGGAAGAAAAGCTGCTACGGGCCATCTTTGGTGACCGAGCGGGCGATATCCGGGATGTTTCCTTGCGGGTTCCAGCAGGTTTCTACGGGACGGTTATCAACACGAAGCTGTTTAGCCGTCGTTTCTACGAAGATGGACAGTTCCGTGTTCGGGAGGAGCGCCGCCGACGAGAATACCTACAGAGGAAGGAACAAGAGCTGCTTCGCCAGTTAGATACGGAATGCATTCGGCGCTTAGGCAAGTTGCTCGAAGGACAGCGAAGTTTGGGGATTGCCGATCAGGAGGGACGAATTGTTATTCGCTCGGGCACGAAATTGACGGCAGAGGACTTGCTCAAGCGCTTTGAACAGGGTAAGATTCAGCCTGCGGAGCTCCGGGCTGGTGAGGAGCCATGGGTTGAGGATGCCCAGACAATGGAGAAGGTTCGGCGGTTGTTGGATAATTACCACCAGAAGCGCGAAAGCATTCGGAAACAGCTTCGTGCAGAACAAACGCGCCTGGAAGCGGGCGAAGAACTTCCTGGTGGGGTTCTGAAGATGGCCAAGGTCTACGTTGCCCAGAAACGCAAAATCCAAGTTGGTGACAAAATGGCGGGGCGCCACGGGAACAAGGGTGTCGTTGCCAAAATTGTACCGGTAGAGGACATGCCCTTTCTACCGGACGGGACCCCAGTGGATATCCTGCTCAACCCGCTTGGCGTGCCTTCGCGTATGAATTTGGGTCAGCTTATGGAAACAGCTTTAGGCTGGGTGGCGGCGAAATTGGGCGTCTACTTTGCTACCCCTGTCTTTGATGGGGCGACCTGGGAAGAAGTCCAGGAGTGGCTCCGCAGAGCAGGCCTACCCCCTGATGGGAAAAGCATTCTTTACGATGGCCGCACAGGGGAACCTTTCCATGAGCGGGTAACGGTTGGCTATATCTACATGATGAAGCTCGTGCACATGGTGGAAGACAAAATCCACGCTCGCTCCACTGGGCCCTATGCCCTTATTACGCAGCAGCCCTTAGGCGGGCGTTCCCGTATGGGTGGACAGCGTTTGGGCGAAATGGAAGTCTGGGCGTTGGAGGCTTATGGAGCTGCCTTTACGTTGCAGGAGATGCTGACGCTCAAGAGTGATGACGTCACCGGGCGCGCCAACCTGTACGCGGCACTGGTCAACGGGAAACCAACGCCGACCCCTCACATTCCAGAAGCTTTCCGCGTCCTGCAGCGCGAGCTCCAGGGATTAGCGCTGGACGTGGACATTCTCCCGTAGAATACGTGTTTGACAACAACTGTGAATCATGATGCAGAGCTGGCTGATTCCGCGCAAAGGGTTTTCCGGTATTCGCATTGCCCTGGCATCGCCAGAGTCCATTCTTGAACGCTCCCACGGTGAAGTGCTCAAGCCTGAGACAATCAACTACCGCTCCTTCCGCCCCGAACGAGATGGGCTTTTCTGCGAGAAGATTTTCGGGCCGATTCGGGACTGGGAATGCGCCTGCGGGAAATACAAGCGAGTTCGCTATCGGGGGATTGTCTGTGATCGATGCGGTGTGGAGGTTACCCAGCGCTCCGTTCGGCGCGAGCGTTTTGGGCATATCCACCTGGCGGTGCCGGTTGTACATACGTGGTTTATGCGTTCCCAGCCCAACAAGATTGCGCTCCTGCTGGGCATGCCTTCCCGGGATGTGGAGCGCATTGCTTACTATGAGTCCTATGTCGTAATTGAGCCTGGGGAAAGTGGGCTTTCCTTGGGTGATTTGCTGACTGAGGAGGAGTACTTGCAAGCTCGAGAGCACTCTAACGGGCTTCTGGCTCTAACGGGTGCTGAAGCCATTCGCGAACTGCTGCGCCGATTGGATGTGGAGCAGGTTTACTGGCAATTGCGCCAGGCGCTGGCAACAGGCGAGCAAAGGCTGTCCAAGCAGGACAAGGAGCAAATCCTTCGGCGCCTGGAGGTTCTGGAGTGGTTCATGCCGCACGCTGGCCGCAAGCCCAACAAACCAGAATGGATGGTCCTGGAGGTCATCCCGGTTATTCCGCCGGAGATGCGCCCGTTGATTACCCTGGAAGGGGGGCGTTTCGCTAGCTCTGACCTGAATGAGCTTTACCGGCGCATTATTATCCGGAACAACCGCCTGAAAAAACTCATCGCCATCCGGGCGCCGGAAGTTATCATGCGCAATGAGAAGCGCATGCTACAAGAGTCGGTGGATGCTCTGTTCGACAACACCCGGCGTGTTGCCCGGAGCACGGCCCAGCGTCCTCTGAAGTCTCTGGCCGATGCCCTGCGCGGAAAACAGGGGCGCTTCCGACAGAACCTCTTGGGAAAGCGCGTGGACTACTCCGGCCGTTCCGTGATAGTGGTGGGACCGGAGCTGAAACTACACGAGTGTGGCTTGCCCAAGGATATGGCAATTGAGTTGTTCAAACCCTTCGTTATTCGGAAGCTCATCGAGCGTGGCTATGCGCGGACAGCGAAGAGAGCAAAGTTGTTGGTAGAGCGCAAGGAAGAAGTGGTTTGGGACATTTTGGACAGCGTCATAGATGGTCATCCTGTTCTGCTCAATCGGGCTCCAACCCTTCACCGGCTTGGTATTCAAGCCTTCCAGCCGCGCCTGATAGAGGGCAAGGCAATTCAATTGCATCCGCTGGTTTGTACAGCCTTCAATGCAGACTTTGATGGCGATCAGATGGCTGTCCACGTGCCCCTGAGCTACGAGGCGCAGTTGGAGGCTCTGTTACTCATGCTGGCTCCTCACAACATTATGCATACCCAGAACGGTGAGCCGATAGCCGTTCCCAGCCAGGATATGGTTTTGGGGCTATACTACCTAACTAAGGTCCGGCACGGTGCCTCTGGAGAAGGGAAATACTTTGCCTCTCCTGAAGAGGCTATTTTAGCGTACGACACCGGACATATAGAGTTGCACGCTAAGATCAAGCTCCGCATCAACGGAGAGCGGATTGAAACAACCGTAGGGCGGGTGCTCTTCAACCAAATTGTTCCAAAAGAGCTGGGTTTCATTAATGAGCTGCTCACCAAGAAACGGCTTCGGCATCTGATCGGGCAGGCTTTCCGCACGGTTGGGCTGGCTCGAACAGTAGAGTTTCTGGATGCGCTCAAGGATATGGGTTTCTACTATGCAACGGTAGGTGGGCTCAGCGTCAGCATGAATGATGTCATTATCCCGACGGAAAAGGAGAGTATCATTGATGCTACACAGCAGGAGGTTGATCGCTTCAATGAAGCCTACACGATGGGGATTCTCTCGCCCAATGAGCGCTACAACAAGGTTATAGACGCTTGGACTTTGACGACCAACCGGGTGGCGGACTACCTGTATAAAGAGTTGGAACGAGACCAAGACGGCTTCAACACTTTCTGGATGATGCTGGATTCGCAGGCTCGCGGCTCCAAGGAGCAGATTCGGCAGCTCGGCGGGATGCGTGGGCTGATGGCAAAGCCGCAGAAAACAGAGTTGGGCGCTGCAGCGGAACTCATTGAGAACCCCATCACCTCTAACTTGCGTGAAGGCCTCTCTATCCTGGAGTACTTTATTTCTACACACGGAGCACGCAAGGGTTTGGCGGATACCGCTTTGAAGACTGCTGATGCGGGGTACCTTACGCGACGCCTGCACGATGTAGCGCAGGATGTTACCATCTCGATAGAGGACTGCGGTACGATCCGTGGGATCGAGGTGGGCGAGATCAAAGAGGGCGAGGAGCTGGAAATTTCCCTTTACGAGCGCGTGCTTGGTCGCGTTGCTCTGCATGACGTTGTGCATCCGCTCACGGGCGAGCTGATTGTCCGGGCGGGGGAGCTCATTGAGGAGGATGCAGCGCAGAGCATCGCTGAGAGCCCGATTGAGAGTGTAAGGATTCGTTCAGTGCTGACTTGCGAGGCACCGCGCGGGGTGTGTGCGAAATGCTACGGGCGTAACCCTGCAACAGGCCGTATGGTGGAAATTGGTGAGGCGGTGGGGACCATTGCGTCGCAGTCAATCGGTGAGCCCGGCACGCAGCTTACTCTCCGTACCTTCCACACGGGAGGTGCTGCACTCTTGGCAACGGCCCAGTCTGAAATTGTAGCCAAGTTTGGAGGGATTGTCCACTTTCATGGCCTATTGGCTGCCCCCCAGGAGAGCGACGATAGGATGGATGTCTACGTCACGCTCGCCCGTGGGGCGAGCCTGAGTATCGTAGAGCCAGAAGGCAATCGGGAATTAGCGCGCTACGAGCTTCCCATAGGGGCAAAGCTCTACGTTAGAGAGGGGCAATCCGTTCAACGCGGCGAGCGGCTCTATGAATGGGATCCCTATAACTCGCTGATCCTTGCACGAAGCTCCGGACAGGTGCGCTATCGGGATCTCAAGGTGAACGTTACCTACCGGGAGCAGGTCGACGAACAGACCGGGCATTTAACCAAAGTGGTCATTGAACCGCGGGAACGTGGTTTGACGCCACGCATTGAGGTTGTGGATGATGGGGAGGGGCTTCTCCACACAGAGATTATTCCTGCTCGCGCGCATTTGCTGGTTGAAGATGGCGAGCGTGTGACGGCGGGCGAGGTTTTGGCGAAGATTCCCCGGGAAATCCGCCAGCTCCAGGACATTACAGGGGGCTTGCCGCGCGTTGTTGAGCTCTTTGAAGCACGAGTGCCCCACAGCCCGGCGGTTATTGCCGAGATTGATGGTGTCGTCTCCTTACGCCTGGGAGAGGGACGTGACCAAGGAAAGCGTCTTCTTAAAATTACTAGCCACGATGGGCTAACCGAAAAGGAATATAAAGTACCAGCAAGCCGGCATATTTTAGTACAGGACGGCGACCACGTTCGCGCAGGTGAGCGGTTGACCGAAGGGCCTATCAACCCCCACGATATCCTGCGTATCCAGGGTGTGCAAGCAGTACAAGAGTACCTGCTGCGGGAAATTCAGCAAGTATACCGCATGCAGGGCGTCAGCATTGCAGATAAGCATGTGGAAGTGATTATCCGGCAGATGCTCCAGAAGGTGCGCGTTGTGCACTCTGGCGACTCCATGTTCTTGGAGGGGGATATCGTAGATCGCCTGAGTTTCCAGGAGGAGAATGAGAATCTCAAAAACAGTGTTGTGATTATAGATGCAGGAGATTCCAAGTTCCACGTTGGTGAGGTCGTACTTCGGCGGAAATTCCGTGAAACTGTGCTGGAACTCCAGAAGAGAGAAAAGCGCCCACCGAAGGCACGGGACGCGGAACCAGCGACGGCAGAGCCTGTACTATTAGGGATCACGGATGCGGCTCTAGAGACGGAGTCGTGGCTTTCGGCGGCGTCTTTCCAGGAGACTACGCGAGTGCTGACAGAGGCAGCCTTGGCAGCGCGAGTTGATCGTCTCCGGGGACTCAAAGAGAACATCATCCTGGGACAGCTCATTCCGGCAGGAACGGGGCAGCGTCTCTATCAAGACATGCTGGTCACCAGCACGGCGGCCCCACTGTGGGCAGAGGCAGAGCAGGCGGTTACAGATGGAGGGCGCACGGCGCAAGGGTTCGGCGATACGGAGGAAGTCCGTCGCCGCACTTTGCCAACTCGGGGTGATGCGGAGGTGGCTGTCCGAGGCGAGAGCAGCAGACGCATACGAGGGAATCGAAGCAGAGCTGCGTAGTGTTTCGAGCGGTGTGGAGAGAGCGCAGCTTCGGAGCATAGGCGCACTGGAAGGCTCATACTTTGCGTCTAACTGTTTCCGGAATTGTTCATTGAGGGAACAAGGTATGCGTCGGTTACGACGCTACACTGAGAGCCCATTGTACTCACAGCCGCGCTTGCCCCTCCAGGATCCGTCTCCACAATCCCCGTCTACAGCCTCGGCGGTGACCTGTCCTTACTGCCGTTACACTGGTCCGCTGCTCTGGGTGCACGGTCACGGACAATGCCCACAGTGCAAGAGTGTTCTGGAGGAGTGCTGCAGCGGCGAGCAGGCAGTTCCGGCGTGGCATGAGTGAATGGGAGCGGCTTCAGTCCGACATCATCGCATGCGCGCGCTGTCTACGTCTGAGGCAGTACTGTGCCACCCTTGCTCAACAGAAACGTGCAGCATATCGGGAATGGGAGTATTGGGGGAAACCCGTACCGAATTTCGGCTCCCCAGAAGCGCAACTTCTCATTGTGGGACTGGCACCAGCAGCCCATGGAGCTAACCGCACTGGGCGGATGTTTACCGGTGATCGCTCCGGGGATTTCCTTTATCGGGCGCTGTATGCAGCAGGCTTTTCCAACCAGCCTCACTCGTATCATAGAGAGGACGGCTTGCAACTGAGGAACGTCGTGATTAGTGCTGTCCTGCACTGTGCTCCGCCCCAGAATCGCCCCAGTAGGGAGGAGATTGCGCACTGCAAACCATTTCTGGAACGCACGCTCGAGTTGCTGCCCAAGATGCGAGGTATCGTTGCTCTGGGGCAGATCGCCTTTCGCGAGTGCTGCTCCCTCTTTCGTAAGAAGGGCTGGCTACAGAGAACCCCTCGGTTTGCTCACGGAATGCTCGTCTGGCAGCCTCCGGCACCTTTCTTGTTAGCATCGTATCACCCCAGTCAACAGAATACCTTCACTGGGCGCCTGAGCTTCGAGATGTTGCACCAGGTGTTCTGCCAGGCGGCACAACTATTGCAGCAGCCGGTCCACGAGTGTCCAGAGAGAATCGGACCCTTCACCAAATTCGGCAACAAGTGAGACGCTTACCAGGGTTACGCCTGCGGAAAGGAATTCTGGTAATAGAGGTTGGAGGCGTACGATGTCTTTTTCCGTGGTTATTGCCCATCGGAGGCCCCGGTCCCAGCACTGGGTGAGGAAAGCACGAATCACGCGACGACTATATGGATAGTGGTCACGGAAAGGGCGCCAGAGCCCGAGCTGCCATCCGGATTTTTGTAGGTCTTGGCGAAAGCGTTCCGGAAGAGCAATCCCAGCAAAGGCAGCGACGGGTTCAGAGGGAATGGAAAGCAGAGGCTGCAGGCCAGTCGGAGTCCAGACCATGGCACCAGAGTGCTGGAAGTGAACTCGAATCCACGGTAGGTGCCGCGCAAAAAGCGGAAGCTCTTCGGGCTCTATCCCGTTAAGCAACACCGCGTGAGCCCGCCGAAGAGCGGATAGGGGTTCCCGTAAAGGGCCAAAAGGGATTACATACGGGCGACGGAGGGTACGTCGGTCTACCAGTACGAGTTCCAGTTGCCGTCGGAGTCGGCGGTACTGGAAGCAATCGTCTGCCAGCACGATGCGGGCACCCAGATGCCAGGCGGCCATAGAGGCTACCTCCCGGTGCCGATCCACGACTACGATAGCTTGGGGAAGTTTCCAAGCATGCAGCCACGCCTCGTCTCCGCTTAGTTCCCAGGGTACCTCTGGGCCCTCCCCGCGACTGACGACAAGCGTTCCACGCGAGCGGCGTCGGTAGCCCCGCAGGATGATGCCAGGTACGATTCCCTGTTCAATGCAGCGGTGTGCTAATGCCTGGGTTACCGGTGTCTTACCGCTTCCTCCAACAGTAAGGCCGCCGATGCTAACGACAGGAAGCGGAGGCGTGATGGTGGGGAATACCCTCCATTGTTCCACAATGTCCTGCAGCCAGAAGAGCATTGGGGCGGAAACTGCTATGGGGGAGAGTACTGCGAGGGTGTGGGCTTACGGGCTCGTACGAGGAGGTAGAAGCCTGCAAAGGGCGCCACGATGCGTTGGTTGAGCCAATTGATCCAGCGGGGGAAGCGACGTCGAACGGGATCACACAGGTGGAATCGGACATCCTGGAAGTTGTGCAACAAAGCACGCACTTCACGGCGGGAAAAGGAACGTCCAAGCGGATTAGTTTCCCCGTCGTAGATGCGTACCCACTCTGTCTGCCACCAAGTGCCGCGCTGTAGCAATTCTACCAGGGTACGCCACAGATGTGCACCTCTCCTGAGCCTCTGTTGCCGGCGCAGAGTGCGGGCAATGTACAATGGGGTTCCCAACCACACATGAATGGAGTGGCGGTGGTACAGCATGAGAATGACCTCACCACCTGGTATTAGCACTCGGTGGATCTCCGCAAGTGCCTGCACAATGTTGGGTGTATGGTGTAATACGCCAAAAGAATAAACTACCTCAAAGCTGGCATTGGGGAAAGGCAACTGCTCAGCGTCGGCGACCAGGAACTCTCCGGGCAGTCCTTCCAGGGAGAAGCGCTGCCGTGCTAAGCGAATGCTCTGTGGACTTAGGTCAATCCCTGTGACGCAAGCCCCGTGACGGGCAAACTGCAGCAAGTCAGTCGCTAAGCCACAGCCGACTTCCAAGACGCGCTTGCCCTTATAGCGCTCGAAGCCGATCAAACGATGCATGAAGGGCTGAACAGTGTATCGAAAGCGTTCTACATCAGCGAAAAATTCTGGCGTTCCCCACGGGAATTCGGTAAACTGGGTTCCGCAGGGCTGCTGGTCCCAATAGTGCTGCACTTGTTCCTTGAGCATAGTGCTGGCGTTTTTCGGTGAGCCAGCGCGAAATTAGTGCCTGGCTGCGTGTCTGGATCTGTCCCTGCTGCCATGCAACGGGAACTCAAATTGCATAACAGTGGTAGCGGAATAAGTGGAAGGCTGTAAATTTGTCTAGTAACATTGTGTGCGTAGAGCCTGGTGCGCTTTGCGGTGCAGAAGGGGAAGGGG
>JANWXA010000239.1 GCA_025055465.1 Candidatus Kapaibacterium sp. | reverse complement strand
AACTATTGCCTATGTTGGGTCCGTCGGGCAGCGTGGTACGTTCGGTTCGGATTAGTGCAGAGACTGTGCGGAGCTCGGCAGAGTTGCCTTTGCAGCGGAGTGAAGCACAAGGTGGGAAAGGAGCTGAACCGCGACAGGCTTCTACGCGGCGCAATGTTCCGGACCCCGAGAGTCTGCCCATGATTTCACCTGCCCCACTAAAGCCCGTGCAATGGCGTTCAGAGCCGCCAAAACCTCTACCACCACAGTAGTTTTATATGGTTACAACGGGTGTGTAGAGCGGGCTGTCCTCTTGGCAGAGCGGTGCCTCGGAAGGTAGTGTGGGGTCTCGAAAGGCAATCGGGGCAGCTTCTTCTACTCGGTTTACAAAGTAGATCCGCAAGTTCTCGATGAGGCTGGGGCGGAGGTCGGGCAGGTCCTTTTCATTTTCCTTGGGCAGGATGACCGCAGTAAGACCTGCGCGCTTGGCTGCCAGGAGCTTTTCGGCCAATCCGCCTACGGGCAGGATGGCACCGTGTAATGTGATTTCGCCTGTCATTGCAGTGTCTCCTCGGACAGGGCGTCCGGAGACGGCAGAAATGAGCGCAATGGTCATGGTCAACCCTGCTGAGGGACCGTCTTTGGGGATGGCCCCTTCAGGCACATGGATGTGAATCTCTTTGCCTTTTGCGAAGTCCGGGTCAATACCGAAGAGCGAGGCGTTTGAGCGCACGTATGAGACAGCAGCCATGGCAGATTCCTTCATGACGTCGCCCAACTTGCCTGTTAGCGTGAGCTTTTCTGTTCCTGGCATAAGAGCTACTTCGACGGGGAGCAGTTCTCCACCGACGCTTGTCCAGGCAAGACCTAAGGCAACGCCAACTTGATCCTGGAAGTCCCTGTAATGCTCGGTGTAGACTGGGGCTCTGAGGTATTGTGGGATAGAAGCGGCGTCTATATGAATATGTTGTTGGCGAAGGTAAGTGCGGAACTCCTCCGCCTCCATAAGCTGTTCTGGCGGTGTCGAGAAAGACTCGGCAGGATGGAAATTCTCTATAAGATGGCGGGCGATCTTCCGTAGAATCGTTGCAATATGTCGCTCTAAGTTGCGAACGCCAGCCTCGCGCGTGTACTGGCGGATGATACGCACAATGGCCTCATCGTCGCATTGGATTGGCACCATTTCCATGCGATACTCTCGGAGTAACTTTGGGATGATATGGCGCTTGGCGATTTCCAGCTTCTCATCGTCCAGGTAGCTGTGTAGTTCGATGATTTCCATGCGGTCCAGCAGTGGAAGGGGGATATCGTAGCGTACGTTCGCCGTAGCGATAAAAAATACCCGGGACAGGTCGTAGTCCACCTCCAAGTAATGGTCATTGAAGGCGTGATTCTGTTCAGGGTCCAGGACCTCCAACAGGGCTGAGGAAGGATCACCACGGAAGTCCATGGACATTTTATCTACCTCGTCCAAGAGGATGACGGGGTTTATAGTGCCGGCTCTCTTCATGGCTTGGATGATCTTTCCGGGCATAGCTCCAATGTAAGTGCGGCGGTGTCCGCGAATTTCGGCTTCATCGCGTACGCCTCCGAGTGAGATACGTACAAAGCGACGTCCCAAGGCTCGTGCAATGGAGCGTGCCAGAGAGCTTTTCCCAACACCAGGTGGGCCAACAAAGCAGAGGATCTGCGATCGGACGGAGCCCTTTAGGCGAGCCACCGCGAGGTAGTCTAAAATGCGCTCTTTGGGGCGTTCCAGGTTGTAATGGTCTTCGTCGAGCACTCGGCTAACATGTTCGATGTCTAAATTGTCCTCGGTACGGTGAGACCACGGTAGGGATGTGAGCCATTCCAGGTATGTCCGGGTGACAGCGAATTCAGGCGATATTGGAGGAGTCTTACGCAGGCGCTCGAGCTCTTCGTAAGCTTTTGCCTGGACGTGCTCAGGCATGCCTGCACGCTCGATTGCTTCTCGTAGAGTCACTAACTCAGGGAGCACTTCTTCTTCCTCGCCTAGTTCGCGCTGAAGGGCGCGAATTTGTTCTTGGATAATGTACCGGCGCTGGGCGCGAAGAATAGCGTCGTGAACCTGCTGATCTATCTGCTGCTCGAGCCGGCGCACTTCGACTTCGGTGGTCAAAATCCCTATTAGCTCGAAATACTGATCTTTGAGGCGCTCCTTCTCTAAAATGCGCTGTTTGACTTCGATGCTTTGTTGG
>JANWXA010000238.1 GCA_025055465.1 Candidatus Kapaibacterium sp. | reverse complement strand
GGTGCGCGTGTATTAGTGATCCTGGAGTGCACTGAGGCAAAGAAAGAGGGGAAGCCAGCTTCACGGTACACAACGATGAAGAATCGGCAAAACACGTCAGGGCGTCTGGAACTGCGCAAGTACAACCCTTTCTTGCGACGCTATACAATTCATCGGGAAATTCGGTGAGAAATGGCTGAACGTACCCCGAGGACGGCACGCTTGCTTCGGCAGCCAGGCAATTCCAAAAGAGAGAGCGAACGTATCGTCGGTGAAGGGCTTACCTTTGATGATGTCCTACTCGTACCCGCATACTCGGAGGTCCTTCCCAGCGAAGTCGATGTCCGCACTCGGCTGACCCGCACAATTTGGCTCAACATCCCTATTGTTAGTGCTGCGATGGACACGGTGACCGAATCTCCCATGGCGATTGCCATGGCGCGGGAAGGCGGGATTGGGATTATTCACAAAAATCTGAGCATTGAGAGGCAGGCCGAAGAGGTTGACCGCGTTAAGCGTTCCGAGAGCGGGATGATTCGGAATCCTATCACACTTGCTCCGGACCGCCCGGTTGGGGAAGCATTGGCATTGATGCGCAAATACCATATTTCTGGCATTCCAATTGTGGACGCAGAGCGCCGCTTGGTGGGGATTGTGACGAATCGTGATTTACGCTTCGTAGTGGACACAGACCAGCCTGTCTCTGCTGTTATGACTGTGGAGGGTCTCGTCACAGCACCAGTGGGAACGACATTGGAGGAAGCGGAGCGCATCTTGCAAGAGCATCGCATTGAAAAATTGCCTGTGGTGGATGACCGGGGCATCCTCCAGGGGCTCTTCACCTTCAAGGACATCCAGAAGAAGCGAAGCTATCCAGATGCATGCAAGGATGAGCAAGGTCGGTTGCGTGTTGGAGCAGCTGTTGGGGTAACTCGTGAAGTGGGGGAACGTGTAGCTGCATTACTGGCTGCTGGTGTTGACGTCGTTGTTGTGGATAGTGCTCACGGGCATAGTCGCGGAGTTGTGGAAACCGTTCGCAAGCTGAAGCGTCGTTATCCCGAGCTCCCGGTCATTGCTGGAAACGTCGCCACCGGAGAGGCGGCCGAAGCACTCATCAAAGCTGGCGCTGATGCAGTCAAGGTCGGAGTGGGACCAGGCTCTATCTGTACAACGCGGGTGGTTGCAGGTGTAGGCGTGCCCCAGTTAACAGCGATCATGGAGGTCGCTCGTGTTGCCCACGGAGCTGGAGTCCCTGTGATTGCTGATGGGGGTGTGCGGCAAACAGGGGATATTGCTAAGGCAATTGCTGCCGGTGCTGATAGCGTTATGATTGGTAGCTTGCTGGCCGGGCATGAAGAGAGCCCTGGTGAAAAAGTCCTGCTGGAAGGGCGAGCGTATAAGGTTTACCGTGGGATGGGCTCACTTGGAGCAATGTATCACGGTTCGGCTGAGCGGTATTTCCAGGACGCTGCTGCTGAAATGACTAAACTGGTTCCCGAGGGTGTGGAGGGACGCGTGCCCTTCAAGGGGAACGTGAGTGATACGCTTTTCCAATTGGTTGGGGGCCTTCGGGCGGCGATGGGTTACTGCGGTTGTGCCACTGTTGTCGAAATGCAGCAAAAGACGCGTTTCATCCGCATGACAGTAGCAGGGCTTCGGGAGTCACACCCGCACGATGTCATCATCACCAAAGAGGCCCCGAATTATTTTGGTTTCTGAGCCGATGGAAAACGAGAGCCTATGGACAGGGCTTGCCCTCGTGGCACAGGAGCGCTTGCAACGTCTGCGCCGGCAGATGTATCGTCGCCGTCTCACGGCTGTATTGCTGAGTCGCTTGCCGCATATTCGCTATTTGACTAATTTTTCTGGCTCGGCAGCCCGACTGTTGATCACGCCTGATTCCGTACACTTTTTCACCGACGACCGCTATGAAGAACAGGTGCGGCACGAGCTTTTTCCCCTGCCTGGTCTGACCCTCCATATTACACGAGAACCCGTGTCCTATGCCGTTCAGCAGGGTCTGCTGACGGGGATACAGCGCGTGGGCTTTCAGGCAGAGAGCCTCAGTTACGCAACGGTGCTGGAGATCCGGCGCTGCTGGAAGTCCTGTCGGTTGGTTCCGATACGGGACAGGTTCGGGGAGCTTTTCATCAGCAAGGCTCCTGTGGAGGTAGAGCTCATCCGACGGGCGGCACACATTGCTTCTCAAGCATACGAAGCTGTGTTGGGACGGGTGCGGGTGGGGATGAGTGAACGGGAATTAGCTGCC
>JANWXA010000237.1 GCA_025055465.1 Candidatus Kapaibacterium sp. | reverse complement strand
TCCACCCAAATTCATAGCACCCCGTGTCCCTCCACTGTGCACACCGACAATACATCCTCTTGACAACTCTCAATCCCACACACTTACACTGTCGAAAATTGCTTACCACCCTTCTTCCCTTGCCCTTCCCCCTTTTTCAGGGCCCCCGAAGTCAACGCAAATTTACAGCAATTGCAGAGACATGTCAAGCCCATGCTAGAGACTTTCATCCGCTCTCATTACCATGGTACTTTGCGTTGACAGTGTTGACGACCCCAAAAATAAGAACAGACAGAGGGTCCGTGTACCGCAACCATGTTCTCCTCCAGGCTATAAGAACTGTGGCTACGTTCAGAGTTAGGTGCGCAGGCTATATCCGAATCCGCTTGAACGTAGTCTCTGGGAGCAGCCTCACGACCGCCATGACGCAGCGCCACCACCACGGCACGTAGAGAATGTCTGGCTTCCCCTGCTCCAGGGCTCGGTAGATCCGCCGAGCGACGGCCTGCGGTGAGGCAACCAGCGGCGTCTTCGGGAGGTGTGCTGTCATCGGCGTGTCTACGTAGCCGGGCTTGATTGTAAGAACGCGGACACCAAATGGGAATAAGTGCCCGCGGACACCTGCGGTGAATGCCGTCACCGCGGCTTTCGCGGCACCGTACACCGCCATCTGCGCCCGCCCACGCTCTCCGGCCACAGAGCTAATGACCCCCACCACTCCCCGGCGCTGGGCTTCCAGCACCGGCACCAGAGCGCTCAAGAGGGCTATGACGCTGGTGGCATTGATGTGGAACTCTTCCACGTTCCGCTCAGGATGGGGCCATAGCTCTTCCTGCCGAGGGAGGCTCCCATGGGCAATGAGGACGACATCAAGTTCCCCTAACGCTTGCTGAGCTTCTGCTATAACCCATGGGGACTGGTCCCACTGGCGTGCGTCCCAGAAGAGAGAACAGACGACCGTTGCCCCGCGGGTCTGCAGATCCGCCACAACAGCATCCAGCTTCTCTGGAGTCCGTCCAACCAGCACCATCGAGGCGCCCTTCGCTGCATAGAGGCGTCCGACCGCCTGCGCGATCGCTGAAGTTGCTCCGACAATGAGGACCCGCCGCATCGCTACCTCTTTTCTGTGACACGCCGCCAAAAGCTGGACGAAAATGCCGGATCGCGGAAACGAGCAAACTCCGACCAGCACGGGAAGGAGAGCTCAAACATCTCCGGTGACATCCGGGCATCCTTCGCCGGATACAGCGCACCCCCAGCCTTACGGACACAGGCATCCAACGACTGTAGCAGACGCCACGTTCCCTCCCCTTCAAGCGCAAAGTCTACCGCCAAGGTCACTCCAGGCCGTGGGAATGAGAGCATTCCCGGCGAACGCCGCTCTCCAAAGACTTTCAGTACGCCCAGGAATGCCGTGACCCGTGCCCGGGAGATCCGCTCCAGCAACTCTTCAACAACCCCCTCGGCCACTGCTGGAGGAACGACGCACTGGTACTGCACGAAGCCCCGTATGCCGTAGAGCCGGTTCCAGGCTCCGACGGCGTCCAACGGATAGAAGAAGGTCTCATAAGGCACAACCTGTAAGCGTGGCTGCCGACGTTGAAACCAGTAGTAGAGCGCGTTGAGACTCCGTGCACTCCAGGGATTCAGAAGCCAGCTTGGGACATCCATTGGTACTCGGATGGTCAGACCGACTGGTGGCAGAGTAGGGGGTGCAATCTCTCGCCGCGCGTGGTTCCCTCGCCAGAAGATGCCCCGTCCCAGGTGTTTACCTCGTGCCGTGACGTCCGCCCAGGCCACCGTATACTCAAAGGCAACATCCGATTCTCGGCTCAGGCGAAAGAACTCCCGCACATGCGTGAAAGGAATGAGCTCCGTCTCCATCCACGCCGTTTCTACTCGCCGGAGTTGGATCTCTGCCCACGTGATGAGCCCAGTTAGTCCCAAGCCACCGATCGTGGCTCGGAAGAGCTGGGGGGCCTGCGTGGGAGTACACAGGAAACGCTCACCCGTGGAGCGCACAAGTTCAAACGCGCGCACGTGGCAACCGAAGCTGCCAGAGCGGTGATGGTTCTTGCCGTGGACGTCGTTGGCGATCGCACCACCAATGGAAACCCACTGCGTACCTGGACTGACGGGTACAAAGAACCCCCGTGGCACGATCAACCGTAGCACCTGGCCTATGCTCACCCCTGCCTCGCACCGCAGGATGCCGTTCTCTTCGTCGAGGGCAATGAAGTGGTCCAGCCCCGTTGCGTCCAGCAGAATCCCCCTGTCGTTGAGGCAGCTAT
>JANWXA010000236.1 GCA_025055465.1 Candidatus Kapaibacterium sp. | reverse complement strand
GTGGACAGGCTATCCCTCGAATTCCCATGGGTGCGGTGGTTCCCGCTGCCGAACAATGTCGGCTTCGGGCGTGCAAATAACTTGGGTATTGCGCAAGCTCGTGGACGCTATGTTCTCCTACTCAATCCCGATACAGTCGTGCACCCTGCGACACTTCACACGATGCTTGCTTACATGGATCAGCATCCTGAAGTTGGGATTGCGGGCTGCCGAGTGTTGAATCCGGACGGTTCATTTCAGCCCACCTGCCGTCGAGGCTTTCCAACACCGTGGGTAGCAATTACACGGCTGTTCGGGCTGGATAGGCTCTTTGTGCGGTCGCGCCTGTTCGGACGCTATTCCCAGATCTTTCGGGATCAGCTTGAAGTGGCCTATGCCGAGGTAATCTCGGGGGCCTTCATGTTTTGTCGCCGAGAAGTCTTACAGCAGTTACAGGGCTTCGATCCCGAGTACTTTCTTTACGGAGAAGACGTGGACCTCTGCTACCGAGCACACCAGGCGGGCTGGCGCATTGGGTATGTCGGGCAGGCAACAGTACTGCACTTCAAAGGCGAGAGTGTTCGCCGTTCTTCTACCGATGCTCTGCATCATTTTTACGACGCAATGCGTGTCTTTGTTCATCGCCACTATGGCCGTTCGCCCATAGCGCCCCTCCTCTATCTGGGTATCAAGCTTCGGGAGCTGGTGGCGCGAGCTGCGCGGTTTCCCAATCTCTGGTTGCTGGGAACCGCTGACGTCGTTGGGTCAATGATAGCGCTGTTGGTAGCGACGCGCTTGCGCTTTGGCAGCTTTTTTGGGCTTCTGCCGTATGCCTACCCGACCGTATTCCTTGTAGTTGGAGGTCTGCTCTTCCTCCTGATGCTACTGTTTGGGGATTATTTGGAGCGCCGCCTCCAAATTGCTCGCGCCCTGATGGTATATGCTCTCGGGTTCTTTGTGTTAGCTTCGTTGACGTACTTCTTCAAAGATTACGCCTTCAGCCGGTGGGTTGTGCTTGGGACGACCCTTGGCGCTGCGCTTTGGGGCGTAGCTGTGCGCGTTGCGATACAGGCGTGGACCTGGATTCGACAGGGTCTAACTCCCCGGCGGGTGGCGATAGTGGGCACAGGTTCCCTGGCCCAGGCGGTAGCGACTGCTTTGGTTGGGGCTCCCGGAAATAGCGCTGGGGTTGCCATAATAGGGTTTGTGCGCTCACGCCAGCAGGATGGTGCGAGCACGGAGCCTCTACCTATGCTGGGAAACTATAGCCAGCTGCCAGAGCTTGTTGCGCAATGGCGCATTCAGGAGCTCATTATTGCCGACCCAGCTCTCCCGGCGGGCGAGCTGGTGACAGTGGCGGAAAGTTTGGCACGCTGGCGCGTCCGCCTTTACAGCATCCGGCATCCCGACGAACTCCATGTCCAACGCTTCGTCCAAGAGCTTGTCGGGCAGGAGCCTGCCTGGGTGGAATATCCGCTACTTCATCCGCGTCTGCGCCTACTGAAACGCTGCATTGACTTTGGAGCGGCGATGTTAGCTCTGAGTTTTGCTCTTCTACTTGTATTTTTGAGTGCCCGGCGATGGGAGATAGTGCGCCAGTGGTGGAATGTGCTGCGTGGACGGTGGAGTATCGTCGGAATATATGTCCGCCAAGGGGACAGTGGTAGCATTGGCAAGCCGGGTCTTACCGGATTAGTCCATCTCAGTGGCGGGGACCGTCTTCCACCGACGCTGGTACATCAGCTCAACTGGTATTACGTACGCCATTTTTCCATTGCCCTCGACATGGAGATTATGCTCAAACACTGTGTGCGGAGGCTTCGCCGTGAAGTACGTACTGGATTTTGAAAAGCCTATTGTAGAGCTGGAAGAGAAGTTAGCAGAAATGCGAGCTCTGGCTGACCAGCTCGATATCGCTGGCGAGCTGGAGCAGATGGAGCAACAAGCAGAGCGCTTACGCCAGCAAGTCTATGCCAATCTGACGCGTTGGCAGCGCGTTCAGATTGCACGACATCCCGAGCGGCCGTATACGCTGGACTATATTCACAATGTTTTTTCCGACTTTGTGGAGTTACACGGTGACCGATGCTATGGTGATGATCCGGCGGTCGTGGGGGGATTGGCTCGCTTTGAGGAGCTTCCGGTGGTGGTTGTTGGGCAGCAGAAAGGCCGTACAACCCAGGAGAACCTCCGCCGCAACTTTGGGATGCCGAATCCGGAGGGCTATCGGAAGGCGCTTCGCCTGTTTCGGCTGGCAGAAAAGTTCGGGAAGCCGGTGGTCACGTTTCTGGACACACCGGGGGCTTTT
>JANWXA010000235.1 GCA_025055465.1 Candidatus Kapaibacterium sp. | reverse complement strand
TAGGCTGTATGAGCTCAGCGGAGCACGACGAACGGGCGCGAGAGTGTCCCGTGCTCTGTGCGGAGGAGCAGCATGTACGTCCCCGCCGGCAGCGGGGGGAGGGCGACGCGGTGCACACCGGCCGAATGCCAGCCGTCAGCGAGCGTTGCAACGGCGCGCCCAAGGAGGTCCACGACGCTGAGCGAGACCCACAGAGCCGAAGGCAGCCGGTAGGACGCCGAGCCCATCCTCCCGACCACCGGCTGTGGCTCTACACTGAGCGCCAACGGCTGGGGAAGCGGCTCCTCGGCATCGCTCCCACCCTGGGTGTCCAGCAGATAGGCCTCTTGCCGCCCCGTGGTAGCGTTGATGCCGTGGCCGACGATGTACCGTCCGTCAGCGGAGATGCCGCGGGCCACGTACAGGAGTGACCGCCCAACAGCACGCGAGTAAACGATGTTGAGATCCTGCAGACCGGTTGCCGCCGTCCACCGGAAGGCACGCCAATCGCCTGTTTGGGTGGTGGCCCAGCCCACTACGACGGAACCATCGGCGGAGAGGGCCAGCGCGGCGCTCTCCCTGCCGCCCAGGGTTCCCAGCTCCTGCATACCGGTCGCCGCTGTCCAGCGGAAGGCCCGCCAGAGGCGGTCGTCATTTTCAGCTCGGCCGACGACGACAGAGCCATCGGCGGAGACGCCATAAGCTTCGCTGCGGGCCCCGCCGAGGGTTCCTAAGTCTTGTAATCCGGTGACCGAAGTCCAGCGGAATGCTCGTGCTTGCCGGTCTGCGTTCTCTGCCCAGCCGACGATGACGAGGCTATCGCGAGCAATCCCCCAAGCGGCGCTCTCTGTCCCGCCAAAGGTGCCCAGGTCTTGCATGCCAGAGTGCCGGCTCCAACGGAAGGCGCGCGCCTGGAGGCTGGGGTTCATGGCGCGCCCTACGACGGTACCCGAGGGAGCTACAGCGGTGGCTTCGCTCTCACGTCCTCCCAGAGTGCCCAAGTCGTGCATACCCGCGGCAGCATCCCAGCGGAAGGCCCGCCAGCGCCCAACGCTGTCATGGGCTCGGCCAACGACAGTGGAGCCATCCGGTGCCACACCCAGGGCCTCGCTGAAGCTTCCCCCGAAGGTACCCAGCGGTACCATCCCAGCCGCCGCTGTCCAGCGGAAGGCACGCCACTGGTAGTTCACGTTCTCAGCTCGGCCGACGACAACGATACCATTGTCGGAGACAGCCACGGCCTCGCTGACGCCGCCGTTAGGAAGCCGCCCCAACCACGTCAGTTGCTGAGCCGGGCATGGCAACTGTAAGGTTATAATCCCTGCGATGCTCCACCACAGTACCAGCTCGTTCCTCATACTCACAAGGACTGTGGCGCACAAATCGTGGCAAAAATACAAGCCCATCCAGGAGTCCAGAGCGGCAGCAGCGCGCTGTTACCACACGAAGGTAGCCCACCAGCCGAGGGCGAGCTGCCAGCGTGCGGGCAGCGCAGACATAGCGGGGAAGTAGCGCAGGCGCAGCCCCAGCGAGTGCTGGGGGAAGAGGCCGATGTACCAAATCCCCATCGCGTTCCGGAGCCAGGCCTCGGCCTGCAGGTACGGTCGGCGTTCGGGCGCACGCCAGTACCATCCGAATCCCAGACTCCCTCCGAGCCGGAAAAGTTCAGGAAATACGATGGGGACAGCGTTCCAGTCTGCCAAGAGAGTTGTGGTGACCCGAGCAGTCGCCAGTTGCTCGTATTCCAGTTGCAGGCGCACGAGGGAGAAGCGCTGTTCGGTGGATTCGGGACTCCAACCGATGCCTGTACCCAGGGACCAGCCCCACTGCTTCTGTGCTGGTTCCAGGACCACAGCGGGAGAGAGGAGTGAAGCCGTGCCCATGGCAAGCCATGTCGGGACGAGGGCATAGCCGTAGAGGGCCATGAGAAGCTCTTCGCCGCTAATCCATCGGGGGCCACCTAAGGACAGCCGGAGGGCAGAATCCCGAGGAGCGGTTGCGTCGGCAACCGCGCACCCCAGTACAAGGAGTAAGAGAGCTTGCCTAATTTTGCCGCCGACCATGGGAAGCACCTTGCTCATTGTTGCTGGACCCTGCGTTGTGGAATCCCGCGAGCTGCTGTACACTGTTGCTGACCACCTCTGTCGCGTCTGCGCAGGGCTGCCCGTGCGGCTGGTCTTCAAGGCGTCTTATCGCAAGGCAAACCGCACCAGCGCGCACTCCTTCACAGGTATAGGAGACGAACAGGCGCTGGAGCTCCTGGCGGAAATTCGACGATTTTATGACATTCCCGTGCTAACAGACGTTCACACGCCGCAGGAAGC
>JANWXA010000234.1 GCA_025055465.1 Candidatus Kapaibacterium sp. | reverse complement strand
CGGGCATTCCCGAAGGCAATGAGCTCGGTCAGGGAATCATTCTGGCGACGGAGAAAGATAGAGTCTGCCCGTAACTGGTGTGTGCGTATTGAGTCCGTCGCTGTCCGGAGTCGCAGCCGAGAGCGTCCAACACAATGAAGTCGGTGGAACTGCCCTGAGAAAAATACTACGACAACACTGTCCCCAGTGAGTTCCGCGTTACCGTACCAGATTACAGGGGTGCCCCGCAACGAGAGGATTTCTGCTGAGCTTTGCCATCGTATGCTCTCAGCCCGAGCTGCCCAAGAGGTGTCTTGTACGAGAGCTATGGAGCCTGAAGCTTCCAAAGTGCTGCGGCCGTTGCTTTGGACGATGGTGGCAGTAGAAGCCATCAGCCATAGGGTGTCGGTGGAGCTGGTTGTGCTGGCAGGCCGTTGGTGTAATATGACTGAACCCGCGAAGCGCATCCAGCCAGAGCGCGGCTGATAGTCTAAGGTGTCAGCTTCTGCGGCCAGCCGCTGTAGTGGGCTTTCCACATATACGCCGCCCCGCGCATGGGCTCTTTCCGTGAGGCGGAAGTAGCGAAGCGTGTCCGTCCGGAGGTCAATAGAGTCATCCCGAAAGTGGACGAAGCTCTGGAAAAGCAGTTCTCGACGCGGGATATCATACATTCCCCAGCGTGCTCGAATAGTGCGCTTTCCTTGGCGAACCTCTGCACCATTCTCAGCCGTGGCTATTCCTGTTACGGGATTATATGTGATAGTGGGGGCAGAGATATGCAGATCACCTTGTTCGATGTACACGTTTTGCCGGAGAATGACAAGCCCAGTTTCTAAGTACTGTAACGCGGAGCCGCAACGTAGTATAGTGGTTCCTTGCTGGAGGTGCACGTTTCCGCGAAGCTCTCGCACTTCGCCGCTATCGGACTGCCGACCGAAAAAGCTGTCGGCGTGGTGTAAGACAACAGGTGGAGGGGGCCCGATGGGGCGGTCTTGCGCCATTATTAGGGCAGTCCCGAAGCAGCCCAGGAGTATGCTCAATTGGCAGCGCACAGTGCGTCCAGAATTGGAAGTGTCTCGCCGATTAGGTAGAAAGACCCGACCACAAGAGTGGGCTCGTTCTGCTGCCAGGCTGCGTGGATGGCTTCGGCAACGGTGGAAAAGGGCTGTACGCACCGAAAGCCAATCTCCTGTGCTTTAGAGGCAAGCTGTTCGGCCGGTAAGGCCCGTTCCGTCGCCGGAGTGCAGGCGAACAGGCAGGCAGTTCGAGGCTGTAGCAGGCGGAGCATGCTCGTATAGTCCTTGTCTGCCATGACCCCGAAAACCAGATGCCACCGGGTGCCACTGTAACCATGCTCATCGAGCGTGTGAAGCAGTGCGGCAATCCCGCCAGGATTATGAGCGACGTCAATAACGAACGGAGGAAGAGGACGTACTATTTCTATTCGAGCCCGCAGTCCCCCCCAATTCCGGACATTGGAGAGCCCGTCGGCGAGAGCGGTATCGCTGATGGGGAAGTCTGAGTCGATTAGCTCTCGAGCTGCCAAGACTTAGGAAAGATTTCGCCGCTGGTGTTCTCCGGCCAGAGGGAAGAGAACTCTGTCTCCCGAGGGGAGGCGTAGAAACTGCTGCAAGTCAGGGGTAGAGGAAATCATTTCGGGTGCGGCAGGTGGAATTACGATGGGCCCTCCCCCGGCTTCGCGTGCCCACTGGTGTATGAGTTGGCGCAGGTACGGCCGCTGCTCGCCGATGACAACTGCACATCCACGTTTGACGATTCCAACCTTTTGCCACGCAATTTCTTCCAGAGTTGCACCTAAATACTGCTGGTGGTCGTAATCTACTCCCGTGATGATAGCAACTAAGGGATGGATGACATTCGTTGCATCGTAGCGTCCTCCCATTCCTACCTCGACAACAGCGATGTCTATGTTGTGGTGAGCAAAGAGGGTATATGCCAGCGCTGTGGTTATCTCAAAGAAGGTGGCACCAATACGTTCTCCTTCGTGCAGAAGGGCTGGTAGGATCTGGGTGATCTCACCGATACCAATAGGGAATCCGCTTACGCGAATGCGCTCGTTGAATTGGATAAGGTGGGGTGAGGTATAGAGCCCAACCCGATATCCCTGAGCGTGAAGAGCGGATGCGAGGAGAGCACAGACACTGCCCTTTCCGTTGGTTCCTGTAACGTGAATAGCAGGGTAGCAGCGATGAGGATTACCGAAGTGCTGCAGCAGCAGCTCTACCCGGTCTAGACCAGGGCGGATTCCGAAGCGCTGTAGTTGAAAGAGTCGTTGTAGCAATGCTTGGGGCTGCGTCATCGAAGCAACGG
>JANWXA010000233.1 GCA_025055465.1 Candidatus Kapaibacterium sp. | reverse complement strand
CCAGGGGGTTCTGTGGGGGGGCGGCTTATTTTTGGTGTATGTCCTGGGGTGGGGGGGCCCCTACCGCGCCCCCGGGGGGGTTTTTCTTGTTTGTTATGGGGTGGGGGGGTTGGGGGAGGGCTTGGAGCTCTGTCCGGAAGCGCCGGAAGGCAGCACGCTCCCGTGCCGATAGGGGGAGTTCGTTCAGAACGCTATCGTGCCAAAAGTTAGGGTAGGCTGTACCGGTTATCCAAAGAGCGTCGTCGGAGAGTGGGATTGGTTGAAGCTGCATCTCCTGTAGCAGCTCTTCCAGGAGTGATGAGAGCTCGACAAAGTATACAGCACCGCATGGGATGAAGGCACCGTTCCGTTGCTCTGTGCGGGTAGCTCCACCGACGACAGGCTCGTTCTCCACCACGAGCACGTCATACCCCAGACGTTGCAGGAGCCACGCACTGGCCAGACCTGCAGGACCTGCACCTACGACGAGAACGTCGCAGCGGACACTGTGGGACGGCCTTGCCGGAACCTGCCCGTGCCAAAAGAGCTGGTGCGCAGGTTCTCGACGCTGTTGCCAGAAGTGAATACGTAAACTTTTGCCTATGTCCCCAGGAGTATCACGGTATTGCCGTGTGCGGCATCCTATGGAAAGACCTATTGAGGCGAGCCCTGAGCGGAGAACGAGCTGGAGAAAATGGCGGCGGGAGAGCACCTCTATCCAGCGTTTCTGTGGAATAGATTGTGGTAGGGGGCTGGGACGGTCTGGTGTGCGGCGATGATGGTAAGGGCGGCCTCCAGATTTGGGGCGTGGAAGTCGGCTATGGGTACATTCTCGTGGCTGATCAGAATCGTGCGTATTCCTGCTCGTTGCCCGGCCAAGATGTCGGTGATAGTGTCGCCGACCATCCAGCAGTTCCTGGGATCGAGATGCCACTTCTGCAGTGCTTCCAGTAACATTCCCGGCTCTGGCTTCCGGCGCCGACTCTGGCTTTCAGCGGAGTCACTGCAGACGAAAATGTCATCTACCCCGAAGCCGACGTGACGGACAAGCTCTTGCTGCATGTGTTCGTGAACGCGCTCTACATCTTCGGCAGTCATGAGCCCTTTAGCAACGCCTTGCTGGTTGGTCACCACGATGGCCAAGAGTCCGAGTTGGCGCACACCAAGCAGAAAGTGGAAAAAGTCGGGCAGGAAGTGGAATTCCAGCGCGTTGCGTACGTATCCGTCAGCGATGCGCCAGTTGATGATCCCATCACGGTCGAGGAAGACAGCTCCGCGTGCCATGAGGTTCTTGAAGAACAGCCTGCCTTGGCAGCGACGTAGCTACCATGGGGCTCAGTGTAACTGCCGGCATGTAATGGCACAGTGTCTGTTCGTCTTATGAAAGGCGTGCATGCTATCGGTTGCCCGGAGTCATGGAAACGGTTCCCTTGGCTGTGTTGAGTGAGCGGTTCGATGAGCAGCTTTGGAAACACGTGGGCCCGCAAGTGGAAGCGGGGCGCGACAGCACTGTTTCTGCTGCAGCAGGGTCGGTAGCTCCACTGCTTGTTGCCACGCTGTGGCGTCGTCTGCAGCGCCCGGTGTTGGTTATTAGTCCTTCGGCGGAAGAGGTGCAAGAGTGGCATTACGATCTTCAGCAGCTTTGCGAGGGGGCTTCAGTAGTACCATGGAGCCGTCAACCACGACAGCTCTGGGAACAGCTCCGCCACATAGATGGGATGCAGGCGCAGGGAGTGGAAACGGCGTGGGCGGTAAGTCGCCGGCGCAATGTGATTCTACTCTGTTCCCCTGAGGTTTTCGCTGTATCCTTGCCTGCACCAGCGGAGTTACAACAGCAGGGACTCTGCTTGTATGTAGGAATGGAATACGTGCCAGAGGAGTTGCAGCAGCAGTTGCTTCGGCATGGATTCCAGCGGGTGGAGGCGGTCTCTGCTCCTGGAGACATTGCCCGCCGGGGGGCCATCATGGATATTTTCCCAGTTGGATGGGACGAGCCTCTGCGCGTAGAGTTCTGGGGGAATACGGTGGAATCGCTGCGCTGCTTCGATCCGGAAACTCAGCGCAGCACGGCACGCTTCGAACGGGTGGAGTTTCTCTGCGGCGTTCTTTGGGACCATGCTTACTCCCGGCTGTGGGATTTCCTGCCGCCGGAGACACTCGTGGTGATAGAGTCCCCAGAACGGGTGCGCCAGGCCTGGGTACAGACGGGTGATACTCTCTCGTGGGAAATGCTGTCACGGTGGCAACGCCTCATTCTCAATCCGCTTGGTGGTGGGGGGACTTCTCTGGGCAGTGCATCCCAGCCCCCGGTTGGGCGCTCGGTCGTCCGGCTCGTTGAGGAACTGCGGTGCCTGATGGAACGGGGTTATGAGCTC
>JANWXA010000232.1 GCA_025055465.1 Candidatus Kapaibacterium sp. | reverse complement strand
CTGCAATCGGACGATCAAGTGGGGTGAGCTCCTCCGCAAGGCCGATGCCCTGGGCGCAGAGTATGTGGCCACAGGCCACTATGCTCGGCTCTTCTACGATGCTGAGCGTGGCCGGTATCGGCTCCTGCGCGGGCGTGATGAGCAGAAGGACCAGTCGTATGCCCTCTGGATGCTCCCGCAGGCCTTCCTGGCAAGGACGCTCTTCCCGCTGGGCGAGCTAACCAAGGAGGAGGTACGGAGGGAAGCGGAACGGTTCGGCTTGGGGATTGCCCACAAGCCTGAGAGCTATGAGCTCTGCTTCGTGCCGGACAATGATTACCGTCGCTTCCTGCGCCAGATGGCGCCGGAGCAGGCCGAAGCTCTCCAGGGAGGACCAATTTTCTACGACGGACGCGTCGTTGGGCACCATGAGGGATACCCCTTCTACACCATTGGGCAGCGTCGAGGCTTGGGAATCGCAGCACCAGAGCCTCTATATGTGCTGGACATCCTGCCGGAGCAGAATGCCCTCATTGTCGGGCCCCAGGAGCGTCTCTATCACTGGGGGCTGGTTGCGGATTCGGTCAACCTTCTCGCTGCCGAAAGGCTACCCATCGAAGGGCTTCGGTGCACGGTGAAGATTCGCTATAAGGACGAAGGGGCTCTCGCTACAGCCTGGCAGGATGGCGCTGGACGGCTGTGGGTCCGCTTTGACGAGCCGCGGCGTGCCATTACCCCAGGCCAGTCCGCTGTGCTCTACAATGGTGATGAACTCCTCGGGGGCGGCATCATCACTGCTTGGTGGGACGGGCTCCCCGAGGTCGAGCTCGTAGTGGGGGCTTCAGAAACGGTTGAGTAGTGCAGGGGGCCGCTACTCGTACCGGAGAGCCTGTACAGGATCTAAGCGCGCAGCCCGTAGGGCAGGGGACCAACCGGCAATGATACCGGCAGTGAAGGCAATGAGCAGTGCCAGCCCGATGTGTTGCGGAGGGATGTAAGGGGTCAGGAACTCTGCCTCTGGGACGGCAGAGGCAACAAGGACTGCGATTCCATTCCCCACCAGGAGGGCGATTATAGCGCCGGCGACGCACAGCAGCGCGGCCTCCAGCAAGAACTGGAGCGCAATGGAGCTACGTCGGGCTCCAACAGCTTTGCGAATCCCAATCTCGCGCGTGCGCTCGACGACCGAGACGAACATGATGTTGACAATCCCGATGATGCCGACGATAAAGGACAGCATAGACATCCCGATACCGATTCCCCAGACCGCCTGCCGCAGCCCGGCGATCTCTTCCCGAAACATCTGGGTTTCGTTGATGGTGAAGTCATCGGGGGCTCCGGGCGGCAGACCCCGTACGCGCCGCATCAGTCCCCGTATCTCATCGCGTACGAATTCCTTTCGTTCCTCAGAGCCAGCCTTGACCACGAGAGCGAAAGAGCGGTTGGCAGAGCCGAATAGGCGCAGGAACATGGGTAGGGGGATTAGCACTTGCTTATCCACATACTGCAAGAAGGTGGTGCCGCGCTTCTCGACGACACCGACGACAGTGAAGCGATGCCCGGCGATCTGGATAGTTTTCCCCACTGGATTCTCGTTGGGGAAGAACTGCCGCGCCAGCAGGTGGCCCAGGACGGCGACGGGTGCGCTGTAACGGTCTTCTGCGGGAGAGAAGAAACGTCCCAGCTCAACCGTGCCCGCAGGTGTACGGCCGTAGTCACTGAGGGTTCCAATGACAGGAACGTCGGTTGTAACCTGCTGGCCGTGGGAAATACGGATATCGCGGGCACGCCCGAGGGGTACAGCTACCTCTGCAGCGGTCAGGCCTTCGGCTACTGCTCGGGCTTGCCAGTAGGTGATGTCCTTGCGAGAGCGTACTTCTGCCCACCGCGTCTGCCCGCTCCAGTCCCACTTTTCCACGTAGAGCATATCAGGGCCCATTAGGTCAATGGTGTCTTCCAGCGCTGTGTCCAGGCCGTACAGGAACCAGCCCATCAGCGAGACAAACAGGACCCCGATGGCAATTCCAAGCGTTGTCAAGAGAGCCCGAAAGGTGTTGAGCCGGATGGCGTCCACAGCCACCAGAAAGGCTTCACCCAGTTCTGTCACTCTCATGAGAGAGGTTCGCTAACGGCTACTGTGGACGTGAGGGGTTCTGGATTCGGTTCATCTGCTTCAATGCTGCCGTCGCGGATGCGGATGATGCGGCGGGCATGGCGGGCTACGTGCTCTTCGTGAGTCACCAGTACAATGGTGGCGCCTCCACGCTGCCATAGTTGGGAAAACAGGCGCAGGATCTCCATTCCTACTGCCGTGTCCAAATTTCCCGTGGGCTCATCAGCCAGGATGAGCGAAGGCTGGATGACCAAGGCACGGGCGATGGCAACGCGCTGCTGCTGCCCACCGGACAACTGTGTGGGACGATGCAGGAGCCGGTCACCCAATTCC
>JANWXA010000231.1 GCA_025055465.1 Candidatus Kapaibacterium sp. | reverse complement strand
ACCGACGAGAAGCAATAGACCTGAGACGATGACTGCCAGCAGCGGTGCTGGAACCCCTTTAGAGGCTGCGTACTCAGCTAACTGCCCGGGCGCGAGCATCAAATGGTTGAGGGCATTGTAGAGATAGTACACACCAACAAGGATCCGGCCAATGAGCACGACACCGTTCATGGGAGCACCTCACGAAGTTGGTTAAACATCCGCAAGACAGCTTCCGGAGTTACCGGGAGCATGGAGCGTTCGGCAATCAGAAGAAGGCTGCCCCATGGGTCACGCAGCAGAAGCCACGATTCGCCGACATGAATGGCATCTTGGGAGCGACGCAGCCGGGCACCCACTGCATACCACTCCACCTGGTTACCAACTCCAATGCTCCATAGCCGAAGACCGGCAGCGTCGTTCGGTGGCAACGCCGTTGAGCTTGCCCATGTGTTTGTGGCAACGTGATGATGATACCCGTCAGCAGCGAAAAAACGAGCCCCAAGGTATTGGCGGGATGTCACCGCAAGCCCTACAACATCGCTAAGGAACTCCTCCGCCTCCTCCAAAGAGGCAACACGAAAATGCACGTGCCCCACGCGCGTGCCCACAGGCATCTCCAGCCACGGCTGCTGCGCTTCCCGGAGCAATGCGCCGACATCGAGCGGGTAGGTTTCCATACGGATCTTGCCCTCAGCGCTCCGCCACGTTTCCTTCGGACGATCAGCATAGATTTCAATGCCATTGCCATCGGGATCAGTTAGGTAGACGGCTGCGCTTACCCAATGATCCGATGCCCCGTCGAGCGGGATTCCAACACGAAGAGCGTAGGCAAGAAAAGCAGCCAAATCATCCTCGCTGGGGAGGCAAAACGCTACGTGGTACAAGCCAACTGTGCGCGGCGGACGTGGACGAGTCCCTGGACGTTCCCAGAGCAGAATCAGCGCATTGTTGGTATCGGAACTGGTCAGAATTGCTACCGGGGGCTGCAGCAACCCGACACGGAAGCCCAAGCGCTGATAAAATTCAATCGAGCGCTGAAGCTCAGCAACCTGAAGCCACACACAGCCCAACATCACACCTGCCAGCATCTTCAGAGTACGAAGGTGCCGTACAGCCGAATCGGTTCTTTCCACGGCTCACCAGCGGCAAGGATCAGCCGTGCCCCGTCTGCCGCAGCGCATTGAAGCTGAGTTTCGTCCCGAAAAAGGAGCCCCTCCCCTACTTGAATCGGGATACTGTTGAGCTGTACACCCCCCTCAAGCGCGTACACAAACCCTTGCCACCCCAGGGGCAGAGGATGCAAATACTCGGCTCCCGGTGGCAGATACACGTCGACATATTGCGCAGACGTGCGCAACTGTATGGGCGAGGTACCGCCCACAATCCAACAGCGTCGCACACCACCGAGCTCTTCCCACATCAACTGCGGAACAGCCTGATACGAAGGTTCTATCCCCTTCAAAGCTTGCGGTAAGACGATCCACAACTGCAACCCGCGAACCCGTTTTCCAACAGGGTATTCGGCGTGTACAATCCCGCTCCCGGCAGTAAAACGCTGCGCGCCACCAGCCATCACAGTGCTGTCATTATTCAAATTATCGCGATGTCGGAAGCCACCCTCCAAGAGGTAGGTTACGGCTTCAAAGCCCTTATGCGAATGGTCAGGGAAATACGCTGGAGGTATAACGTGGAACTCGTCGAAAAGTACGAAAGGATCCGCCACAGACTGTTGCTGCGTTGGGAAAAGACGTCGTACTTCCGCGCCCATCCCCTCGCGTCGCTGGAGAGGAATAACACGCCGGATCATGGGCGGAATCCCTCCACTTGTTCGATCAGCGTTCGCACCCACTTGTACACCTGGGCCAATGTCTTTGCCTTCAGCCGAATTCGCACATGGCGCCCCTGCTTTTCTGCTTCAACAAGGTCGGCCTCCAGCAGGATTTTAATGTGGTGAGAAACCGTTGGCTGGGCCAATCTCAGAAACTGCTGTATTTCCATGCAGAGCATACTCCCACGCCGGGATAGTTCTTGCACTAAGCGCAGGCGCGTCGGCTCCGAAAGAGCCCGTGCAACCTGGACAATGCGCTGCGAGGACTTCTTCATTGACCAATGCAAATTTATCAATCCATCAGCACACTCCGTTCGTCAGCCCGGAGGCTGTCATAGGGCACCTTGCTCAGGGGTCAGGTTTTTGCTAATTTTGTTTGCATAACAAGCAGAAACGGGCAGTTCTCTATGTACATAGGTATCTTACGAGAGCAAACTGCAGGTGAGCGGCGCGTTGCGTTAACGCCGGAGGTTGTCCAGCGGCTGTGTCAACAAGGATATAAGGTCATCGTGGAACAAGGCGCCGGTAAAGGCGCCTGGTATCATGACCAAGGATTCCAGGCGGCAGGAGCCGAAGTCGCGCCCACCGCCGACGAAGTAGTAACCAGGTCCGATATACTGCTCTGCT
>JANWXA010000230.1 GCA_025055465.1 Candidatus Kapaibacterium sp. | reverse complement strand
ACAAACGGTGATAGCCCTCAAAGCGGGCAACTGCTGCGCTTGTTTCCAGCGTAGAATCCTCAAAACTGACAGACCGAGCTATCGCGTTCATCATAGGCTCTATAAGCCCCGCATAAACGCCAAACAGGGTCAGCATGACTACGAACCCCACAAGGCTCACCCGCCACTGCCAGCCCTGAATCCGCAGATTGAGCAGCCACAGAGCCACGCCGAGCAGAACTATGCCCACAAGTTCAACCAAGTGTAATCTCCCCAGAATGAGCCGATTCACGGTTCCAGCACTATCACGCGGAAGCACCGCAAAGGGAATCCCCGCGATCACTCCTCCAAAAATCAGCCAGCTTCCCACCCATAGCATGATCCCCCCGTAGAAGGCAAGGAGCGATGCGAATAACCGTCCCTGGCTCATGAAAAGAACTCCCCCGTAAGACACTACCGGAAGCGCCAGCGCAGACGCCACACACTGCGCTGGATCCATGCCCGCAGACGTCGAAGCCAGTACCGAACCGATAGCCAGCGCAACAGTTGTGACAGCGAGGCCTTCGAGACAGCACCCAACGCCCTCAGCATCCGTCGCTCCTCGCGATTTAGACGAACCCTCTGTTCCGCAACCCGATACTCCCCTTCTTGCAGGGCTTGCTCCACATGGCGCCGAAGTTGCTGAGCCAGACCCTGCAATGCAGCCGCCTCCGCACAGCAGCGCGACAAAAAACTCAAGTATTCCGCTACCACTGCCGCGGTCCGAAAGTCCTCAGCCGTTGGTGAGTGCTGTAGCTGCTCCAACAAGCGTCGCGCCGCCCGTTCCAGTGCTTCTCGACGCTCGGCCGGAAGACCGACGAGCTGCGACGGCGGCATATCCTCAACTGGTACATACACCACGCAGAGCTGCTGCAGTGCTGTCGCATAGTGCCGATAAGCTTGCTGCTCCATCTGTGCCAGGAGAGCTTCGCACTGCTGCTGCAGCGAGTGGAGCTGATTCTGCAACAGACGCCGTTGCTGTTCGCCCGATACATGCACAAGCTGTCGCTCCAGATGGCGCTTCTCGTCCTGCAATTTCCGATAAAGCCGGCTTGCCTCGCTGTCGTCCCGGTAAACAAAATCTTCTACAGCCTTCGCCTTCAGTTTCAACTGCCCATGCCCCAGGCGCACAGCATGGAGGCGAATGTCCGTCCCCAGTAGCTCCCGTACCCGATCCACGTGTAGATAGGCGATCCCATCTGTAATAACCAAGATCTCGCTGTGCACCAACGAGGTCCTGTGCCGAATGTCTTCTACCGCAGTCCGTATAGCTTGCTCCAGTATCGTTCCTTGGCCCACCGCCTGCAGACGGAGAACCGTGCGTAGCAAGCGCTCAAATGAAGGACGGTCATAGGCATGGTGGAGCTCTCCTACGGCCAGGTCAAACGTGCGCAAGAAGATCTCCCCCAATTCCGCCTGATTCCGCCGCAGAAAGACATACGCAATCGCCTTTGCCAACTGAATGCGGTGGTGCGTCTGCATGGAGGCAGAGGTGTCAAAAAGAAGATAGACCTTCTGCTTGCGAATATCGGGGGCATAAATATCCGCCTGAGTCTGATATCCGTACACCTGCGGAGGGTGCGGAACTGGCATCCAGAGCAAGCGCTCTGCCAGACGATGATAAAAAATCTCCTCTGGTAAGAGGAACTGATGGGGGTAAATGTGTACTATGTCTCGGTAGTGCCGAATAAGTTCAGCATCGTACTCCTCCGCCGCAAAGTGTCGTGGCAGGGGCAGTAGAGTGCTCGATTCCTGGGGGGCTGTCCGCGGTGTATGGGTAAGGCCCAGAATAGGGGCCAGCCTCTGGGTCAGAGGATGTTTCGGGTCCTCCAGGACACGCGCGATTTCGTAAACAGCAGCAAACTCCGCCGGCAAATGAGGCTCTACCGCCTCATAGAGCCCAAACTCCCGCATAGTCACCAAAAAAAGCTCCGCCTCCTCGCTAAGTCCTGGCACAGAATGCCCCATCAGGTCTGCCCATAGCTGTTCATCTTGCCGAGAAAATTAGGGCTTTTTCCGCTTTTCCAGCAACGTTCCAACCGGCAACAGTAATTTTGCGACGTTCCACTCGCTACTAAGGGTTCTCTATGGTCGCATCCGTGATTGCCTCCGCCGTCCGTACGCCAATTGGGGCCTTCCTGGGAGCCCTGTCCGAACTGCCTGCCCCACGTTTAGGTGCCATAGCTATTGCGGAAGCTATCCGACGCGCCGGCATTGAGCCAGCGATGGTAGATGAAGTGCTCATGGGAAATGTCCTAACAGCCGGCGTTGGACAGGCACCAGCACGGCAGGCTGCCATCTTTGCCGGGCTGCCTGAACATATCCCTTGTATGACGATCAACAAAGTTTGCGGCAGTGGGCTTAAGGCCGTTATGCTTGCTGACCAGGCAATCCGCTGCGGTGACGCCGAGATCGTTGTAGCTGGCGGACAAGAGTCCATGTCCAAT
>JANWXA010000022.1 GCA_025055465.1 Candidatus Kapaibacterium sp. | reverse complement strand
ACAGGCGTCCTGCTCTACGGGATTGCAATGGTTTACGGAAGTAGTGGAGCCATGGGCTACGAGTCCCTACAGCTGCAGCTCCAAAAGGGCACGATGCTGCCTACCCTTCTGCTGATCGGCGTGGGGCTACTGTTGGTCGGCATCGGCTTCAAGATTGCCATTGTGCCCTTTCATCAATGGGTTCCTGACGTCTATCAGGGAGCACCAACTATTGTTACGGCCTTCATGAGCACGGTGGGAAAAGCTGCCGTGGTCCTCTCCTTAGTGCCACTGTTCCAGGCTGTACAACCAGCCGTCGGGACAAAAGTACAGAATGCCATTGCTGTGCTCTCGGCAGTAACAATCTTGCTAGGCAATGTTGTCGCAGTTGTACAGAGCAATATCAAACGGATGCTCGCTTACTCCTCCATAGCTCACGCGGGGTATCTATTGATGGGAATGGTTGCCCAATCCGAGCGTGGCTGGGCAGGAATGCTCTTTTACGCAGCAGCATATCTGTTCATGCAGTTAGGCGCCTTCGTCGTTGTCGCAATTGTAGAGCGCGAGAATGAGCATCGCTTAGAGCTTACCGACTATGCGGGCCTGAGCCGCCAGCACCCCGTACTGGCAGCACTGATGGCAGTCTTTCTGTTCTCCCTGACAGGCCTTCCTCCTTTCGCGGGCTTTTTCGGTAAATATTACCTCTTCACCGCTGCTATCGAAGCCGGATATACATGGCTTGCTGTCGTAGCAGTTGTCGGCACAATGATCTCTGCCTACTTCTACCTGGGCGTCCTGGTAGCAATGTACTTCCGTGAGCCTCGTGAAGCCCTCATACCGATCCGTGGGGGAACAGCAACGATAACACTATGGCTGAGCACAACCGCTGTGCTCGCTTTAGGAATCTTCCCCGGTGCCGTCCTGCAGCTTTTAGAACGCTTCCTCTGAGCCAAAAGCATTCTGGTACAGCCGCACTCGCGGCGGAGATACCCCCATATCAATGGCAACAACATCAAAACGACAGGGAATATCTCCAAGGCCCTGAAATGATAAATATGCACGGGCCGCCCGCAGTAGAAGGCGCTGTTTGCGTGGTGTAACGCCTTCTTCAGGCAACCCAAAACGGTAGGAGGAGCGCGCTTTGACCTCTACAAATACGAGCATGTTTCCATCGTAAGCTACAAGGTCTATCTCACCCCACCGACCAACGTAAACATTGCGCGCTACAATCTTGTATCCCAACGCTTGTAAATACTCTGCTGCAAAGGTTTCTGCATTGCGTCCGCTCCGGCGCGAAGTCCTCATCACTTGGTACCTCGATTGTCCTATTTTTGTCATGGGAAGCACTACAACATTATAG
This sequence comes from Candidatus Kapaibacterium sp., assembly GCA_025055465.1. Classification (GTDB taxonomy): domain Bacteria; phylum Bacteroidota; class Ignavibacteria; order Kapaibacteriales; family HRBIN21; genus HRBIN21. Next base: position 13,418 of record JANWXA010000022.1, on the reverse strand, counting down.
AATCGCTCTTCCGCGGAACCCCGGAGAGAGGTAGATTGGTATATACTGCCAGCATCCCTATAGACAAAACACCCAGCACAATGCGACAGTACATTGACAAATCCGCTTCCGGCATCCGGATCTCGTCTGAGCATATCCGGATCGTGATTGCCGATGACCACGAGATCGTTCGTGTCGGATTACGCCATATCCTGAGTAAGCACCCCAATATAGAGTTGGTCGGTGAAGCCGCCACCGGGGAAGAAGTGATTGCTTTGGCGCGCCACCATCGTCCCGATGTTGTATTGCTGGACATTGTCATGCCCCGGGTCAACGGCATTGAGGCTACGCGCATTCTGCGCTCCATGCTCCCGGAAACCCGCATTATCATCCTGACTTCTTACGAAGACGCGTTCCACGTCGAACAAGCTCTACGAGCTGGGGCGCACGGGTATCTGACAAAGACCATGCAACCCCAGGAGTTGCTGGAAGCTATCACCGCAGTGATTGCTGGCGAGCAAGTCTTTAGCCCGGCAATCATTGCATTCGTCCAGGATATGCACTTAGCTCCCCCATTCTCCTCGGCGGTCAACCAACCATTAGTCAGGCTCACGCCACAGGAGAGCCGTGTCCTCCAGCTCATTGCCGAAGGGCTTACCACGAAGGAGATCGCTGCCCGCCTACGGATCAGCCCGCGGACTGTAGAGACGCACCGCTCTAACCTGATGGACAAACTACACGCTCGAAGCATCGCCACACTAGTCCGCTTTGCGCTGCTCAACGCCGACTACCTGTCAAAACTTTCCCAGGCTCCCTAAGAACTGAGGGAAATACGTAATTTGTCAATACGACTGACAAACACTCCCCGCCATGCCCAGGCAGTGTGGGATAGTCTTTATTGGCCTCGCAGGGATAGCGCTCCTACTACAAGCACAGCCGCCGGTAGAGCGACCGTCTATGTTTGCAGGAACCCATTTCTTTGTAGGGTTTCTGCAGAACGAAATTGAGCGGGGATCCTCCCTTCGGCTACAGCTCAGTATTGCTTCCCGCGCCCCAACCACAGTCGAAATCCGCCTTCCTAATGAATCGCACCCTCGCCGCTACCATCTCAATGGTGGAGAGTACCGCTGGATCGCTCTACCCCCGGAATTGGAAGCCCGCCTTACCGAGCAGCCCCTCGCTATTGCCGCGGAAATTCGCTCCGACGCCCCCATCGTAGTCTACGCCTTCAACAGTCAAACAACCACAACGGACGCCTACACTGCTATACCCGTCCCCAACTGGGGGACAGAATACGTTATCGCCTCCCTCCCCAACGACTTCTACACACCGCGACCAGGCGATACAACTGTAAACCGTATCCGAGACCTCATTCTGCGCCGCAGTCAATGGATGGTGTTAGCAGCATACGATTCCACCGTTGTGACCTTCGTCCCGCGGGTCCGCACCTCACACGGAAAGGCTGCGGGGGTTCCTCACACGGTTGTACTGAACCGGGGGGAATGCTACTTGGTGCAGTCAGACTCCACCCCGCGAGGGCTTGGCGATATGACGGGGACGCTCGTACGGAGCTCTAAACCAGTCGGTGTGCTCTCTGGGCATGTTCGCGTTTCACTCCCCTCCAACCTGCCACCGGAGGTAGACACCAAAGACCACATCGTGGAGATGCTTCCTCCAGTTCCGGCAGTCGGGCAGCGTTATATCAGCACTCCTTTCGCTATTGGAACAGGGGATTGGTTCCGAGCCATCGCCCTCCGCTCCCAAACACACCTGACACTAACCCGCTCAACCGGCTCAACAGCCCAGACAATGCTGCAGAGCGTCGGTGACGTCGCCGATTTCCCAGCCGAAGCTGCTCCCATTCTCTGGGAAGCCGATAAGCCGTTTTTGTTGGTACAGTTCATGTATTCCGCCACCATCGGTGGTCCGCAAGCTCTTGTGAACCCCTACTTCAGCTTCGATCCTCTTATGGTCATCATACCACCACTGGACCAGTACGTTCAGCAGGCCCATTTCTTCGTACCCGATACCACCCTTGCGGGCTTCAGCCAATTCAAACGCCACTGGATCAATCTCGCCGTCACTGCGGACGCTCTGACAACGCTTCAGCTCAACGGCATTCAGCTCACCCGGCTCACAAGTAGCCTTGCAGCACAGCAGCTACCCTGGGCGATCAACGGCAAGCGTTATCACTGGGTGCAGTTCTCGATAAGTCCCGGAAGAGTATACGAATTGCGGACAGCACAGGGTGAGTTCGCAGGCATACTCTATGGTACAGGCTACGTGGATTCTTACGGCTTAGTCCTCGGCAGCGGCCTCCTGCCGCCGGGACAGAACGATGTACAGCCTCCGGTTCTCTCTTCCTCAACGTATCCGTGTGGTTCTATAGTATTGCGTTGCCGCGATGATGGCTCCGGCATCGCATGGATACAGCCGATACCGGACAGCTCGTGGAACTACAGCTGGTCTTATACTCAGCCCAGCCGTAGCGAGGCAACCCTAACTGCGCAGCCTCAGGACCTTCGCCAAGATGGGCAGCTTCTGGTGGAAGCCCGTGATAATACCGGTAACCGTCGGTGGTACCGTCATCAATATTGGACACCGCGCCTGCAATGGCAGCCCAGCGTAGTCCAATTTCTCCACGTCCTCCCGAGCGGGACCCGGTGCCAAAACGTAACCTTGACAAACATTGGGAAAGACACTGTCCAGATTGTTCGACTACGGACTCGGGACTCTCGACTTTCCGTGCAAGCGTCCCTCCCTATTACGCTGCCCCCACATGCCGCTGCATTTTTTCAGGTATGCTTTGATCCCGGTGGTATCATGGCCCCGTTGCTGGACAGCATAATTGTAGAAACCAGTTGTATCGTCACGGCTTCCATACCCGTGGAAGGCAGCGTAGATTCCGTTGCCCTCCAGGCAGAGGGATGTTCGATAGGAGCAATACTGGTGGAACAAGAAGGACAATGCCGAGCACAGTGGATCAACACCGGGAATCGAGACCTCACCGTGGTCGGTATCCGAACCCTGCGTAAGGAAACGGCCTTCACACTGGATACCGCTGGTCATTTCCCTCGCGCACTGGTAGTGGGAGACACCCTAAGGTTGCCTGTTCGTTTCCGACCACCCCACCGTGGTATCTTCTGGGAAGAGTTTGAACTGGAAACAACCCCGGCGACAGCAGTGAAGGCTCGCGTTGAAGGGCGCGGAATTGCCCCATTTATCGCAAGCGTGACAGTAGACTGGGGATCTCGCCGCATCGGAAGACGATATGATTCTGTCCTGGCGCTGGTCAATCAAGGAGACGCCCCCACCGATGTGTACCTTATCGCCGACAGCGGCAGCTCCTCCTTGGGACATGGCCTGTCAGGAAATGTACACCTCCGGCCAGGAGATACGCTCTCCGTGCCTATCTGGTTTACCCCCATCCAACGACAGCGTGACAAACGATCTCTCGTGTTACAGAGCTCCTGGCAACCCCATCCCCCTATTGCCATAACACTGCTGGGCAACGGCATGGCTCCAGAAATCCAGACTACATGGGTTGACTTTGACACCGTATGGCTCGGGAGTTCTCGAGACACTGTTGCTCTTGTCCTCTCCACAGCGGGCAATGAGAGCACTACCTTAGATACCCTGTGGCTGGAGGGGCCCGACGCAGCAGCATTTGCCATTCTCTCACCTCCTACTCTACCTCAACAGTTCTCTCCCGGAAGCTTCCTGCGTCTGGCCTTGCAATTCAGGCCCATGCGTATAGGGCATCACGAAGCACGGCTGGTATTCCGTCATAACGGGAAACCTCCTTACACGAGCGACACGGTTCATACTCCTCTTCGCGGCTACGGGAAAGCCCTTCCCCCTGTGGACACGTTCACCGTGCGCTGGCAGGCTCGGGCACACATTCCGAAAACCGCCATAGCCTGCCGTGAGGTTCTCCTTCGCCTCTGCGTATGGAACCACGGCAACACTCTTATACTTTGCGAAGCAGTCCAACTCCAAGGGGCTACTCTCTCTGCCATAGAACCCCTCTTGCCCCAACCCATAGCACCCGCCGACTCCGTTTGCTGGACTCTCAAGCTCTCCGGCCTCCCTGCAGGCAAAACAGAGATTCTTCTCCACCTGTCCTTGCGTTCAGAATACGTCTTCCTGGACACCGTACGTACCACCACCTTCCTATGGGAAGAACGATTTCAACTGCAACTATTGCCACAGCAATGGACTGTGGAACACATTGACACCCTCGTGGCACAACCAGGCGATCAAGTCCCCATACTTGTCTCGGGGAGTCTTCCCAGCATAAACTCCTATACGCCCTCAGGCACCCTGTGCCTGACCATCCCACCGGATATCTGGAGGATTGATCCTTCCGCAGCACGCTATGTGATCATAGACCGCGGTCATCCACGCAGAGGTGTCATAGAAACCGTGCGGGAACATCCTGGAGGTTTTTGTTTCCGCATAGCTTCTGAGCAAGGCGTAGAAGGTACAGTAGAATGGCAGCTTTGGATCCCTGTAGAGGCCTTCATTGGCAGCGAGCAGTGGTACCCCATCAGAGCAGCAGTACACCCGGATTCTCTCACCTGCTTTGTCGGAGATAGCGCTACTGGAGCCTTTCGGCTGACTGGGCTCTGTGCTCCCCGGCTCCGACCAGTCAGGCTCCGCGAATTCCCGGAGGTCTACCTTGAGAACATTTCCCCTCAACCTGCTCCTGGGGAATTCACCGTACACTTTCAAAGCAGTATATCCACCACTGCTCGTCTTCAGCTGTTTACGCTCCAAGGAGAGAGTATCAGGGAGTGGAACATATCGCTCCCCAAGGGGGCGTTTTTGCGTAAATTTGAGCTCGATTCCATATCCGCAGGCGTGTACTACTTGCGTCTCATAGTACCGACGAGCATACAATACCGCATGTTAGTCATACAACGATAGGGGAAGCACAGATGCGGCAAATGGTCTCTGTCCTCGTTGCGGGGATATCCCTTACCCCATTATTTCTGTGGGCGCAGTTAGAGCCCAGTCCATTAGCGCCGGAGATCGTACCGCCTCGCATCTTTATAGGTCCGGCAACCGGCTACAATCGTAGTTTCCATACGGCTAACATTGCTTCGTTCGCCACCCAGACAGAATGCCCAGTCTTCGAGCGAGGCTCTGCCAACGGTTTTTTCTTAGGCGTTACGGCTGAGTATATCCTAGGTGATCCCAAGACTTCCCGTTCATCAGTCATTATGCGCATCACCTTCGATAACCTACCAACTAACTTTGAGCTTGCCGGCGATAATTATCCTAGCCGCCTCACCGCCACAATAGATGGCCGGGACACCCAGGTGGTGGTTAGCACCTCCACCCAGCATGTTGCTGAAGTGAGTTACTACACCCTCAACGCCGAACTTTTGTATCGGTTGGACATCGGAGGATTACCCGTCGGTATTGTAGTAGGGCCCACATTTGGTTTCCCCATCAAGGGGACCTTCCAGCAGCGGTATGAACTGACCAGCCCTGACTTCGTAGAGATAGCAGGGAGACGGTACATCCCTGTGTTTGCTCGCGATACCGCCGATCCGACACTGCGCTACACGAACAATGACCGAACCATCATTGTGCGCGACGGAGACATTGAGGAGCGTTCCGGCTTTCGCTTGGGAGTCAAAGCGGGACTGCAGTACGAACTGACCTTCGGACGGTGGCGCCTTATCCCTGGTATTTACTACAACTTTGGTGTTACGAAAGTCACTTCACGAGAAAACTGGCGGGTCAACGCACTACAGATGGGTGTTGACTTCCGAACAGCGTTCTAAAGTAGTCCTCGTAGTTTGCAATCAGGCGCTCGGGATCGCCTGTGTGTAGATCCTGGGCTTTCTTTTTTGTTCTACTGAGAGGCCCCGTGCATGGAACGTCTATGGGCACCGTGGCGCTCACAATATGTCACCTCGTTTGCCCAACCGGTAGAGGAAGCCGGCTCTTGCTTCCTGTGCGAAGCTATTCAAAGCGGGGAGGAGCGTGACGCTGAGCTATTCATTGTCGCTCGCTGGGAAAGCTGCTTCGCAATCCTGAACCGATACCCTTACAACAGCGGGCACGTTATGATCGCTCCCCGGCGGCACGCCGGGCTACTTGAGGAACTCACTGACCAGGAATTATGCACACTGATGTTGCGAATACGCGAGCTGACAGAGGTTCTCCGCCGAACGCTTGCCCCTCATGGTTTCAACATCGGGCTTAATATCGGCAGAGCTGCCGGAGCTGGCTTGCCTGAGCACTTACATGTTCATGTGGTTCCCCGTTGGCATGGTGATACCAATTTTCTACCTGTAACTGCCGATGTTAAGGTCGTCTCCCACGCTCTGGAAGACGTGTACGAACAGCTTCGAGCCGAACTCCACCGGTAGTTCCTCCGGTACCATCACTCCGCGGAAACGGTGGGGGCAGCATTTTCTGCGCAACGCGCGGCTCGCACACCAAATTGTAGAGCTATTAGAATGCTGTCCTGGTGATACCGTCATAGAAATTGGTCCGGGAACGGGTGCTCTAACCGAACACTTAGCAGCCCTCCCAATTCGGCTTGTCGCCGTGGAAGTGGATCCACAGTGCATCGCGATACTTCAGAAGCGCTTTCCAATATCTGACTATGCGCACATCGAGCTTGTGCGGAGCGACGTTTTGGAGTACGATCTTCTCTCCCTTGCTCGCCAGACACTCGAGAAAACAGGCAGGAAGCTCCGCGTTATCGGGAACTTGCCCTACAACATCAGTTCTCCTTTACTTTTCCGCCTCTTCGAAATAGCACCGCTACTGTCCAAAGCTGTGTTGATGCTGCAGCGGGAAGTTGCTCAGCGGCTCATTGCCCGTCCATGCACGAAGAGTTACGGAATCCTGCGCATTGCCTGCTGGGTTGTAGCCGAAGCACAGCTCCATTTTCATGTCCCCGCCACCGCCTTTGTCCCTTCACCAACGATTGTCTCGTCCGTGATGTCTTTGCGATTTCGCCCAGATGCATGGACTGGTACCACGTTTACGGGTTTCGTGAAACTGCTCCACGCAGCATTCGGACAGCGCCGAAAGAAACTGCGAAATGCTCTCAAAAAATACGTCTCGACCCATTTAGCAAAGCCCTGTGTCGAAGAGCTCCTGCAACAGGCGGCCATTTCCCCAGACCGGCGCGCCGAGGAGCTGGCGCCAGAGGAGTTTGTCAGTCTCTATCGGGTCCTGCAGCAGGGGCAATCCCATGAAGGTTTCTAACCTTTCAACCGTAATCTCGCCCTTTTCTAAAACTCCGCGCCGCCGCTGGCGGTGGCGCGTACACGACATATACACGCTGATACTATTGGGCATTTATAGCAGCTTCGCCATTGCTCTCTACCCGTGGGTAGAAAAAGCCTCGATGTGGCTGTTGCTCAATGTTCTCATCGCTATGCTCATTGCGCTGCTGGCCTGGAGCGATACCTCCACGGCTCCACGATGGGTACGTCTGCTCCACTGGCTCTATTTAGCGCCGGTCATTTACTTGATGTATCAGCAAGTACACGCCTACGTCCCTGTAGTCAATCCCCACTTGTACGATGACCTACTCATCTCGTGGGATCTTGCTCTTTTCGGCACCCATCCTACTCATTGGATTGCTCGCTTCGCTCACCCTGCTCTGACCGAGTACCTACAGACAGCATACATGTTCTTCTACTTCCTGCCTCTCCTCCACGGAGCAGAACTTCTATCAAACCGCCGCCTCCAACAGGTAGCCCAATTGGCACGGCTAGTATCTTTTGGCTTCTACATTTCATATCTCTGCTACTTTGCCCTGCCAGCTATCGGACCGCGGTTCACACTGCACGACTTCCATACGTTAGAGAACGAGCTTCCCGGTCTATGGCTTACATCTGTCTGGCGTTCGTACGTGAATGCTGGTGGCGGTATTCCCAATGGGGTCCTTAACTCCCAAGATCACGTCCACCGTGACTGCATGCCGAGCGGGCATACAATGATGACTCTGGTCAACCTCATCCTGGCCTTCCGCTTCCGATCCCGCAGTCGCTGGTTCATAGCTGTTGTTGGTTTGAGCCTCATCGTGGCCACCGTTTACCTGCGATATCATTATGCAGTAGACGTCCTTGCCGGAGCTCTGTGTGCTCTCCTCGTGCTCTGGCTTGAGCCTCGAGTACACCGTTTACTCGTTCAACGGGGCTGGGTTCGATAGAAACTACATGCACACCTGGAAGGTAGAGCGGTGTAATCTCCGACGCCAGACGGCAGCTCTACTACCAGAGCTCCTGCGCGTTACCGAAGAGGTGTTATGTAACGGCACCTACATTTTAGGCCCGCAACTGGAGGCATTCGAGCACGAATTTGCCCGCTTCCTGGGAATCCGCTATGCCGTTGGGGTTGCCTCGGGCACGGAAGCCCTCGTTTTAGCGTTGGCAGCAGCCGGAGTCAAGGCAGGAGATGAGGTCATCACAACACCCTTTACCGCTATTCCGACAATTGCCGCCATCGTCATGCTGGGAGCACGCCCAGTCTTTGTGGATATTGACCCGGACACCTACACCCTCAACCCCGACCTCCTCCCAGGCGCCCTCTCCCCGAAGAGTCGAGCAATTATACCTGTCCATCTCTTCGGACACTGCGCGGAAATGGACGCCATCCTGGCGATAGCCCGCTCGGCAGGGCTTCCGGTTATTGAGGACGCTGCCCAGGCCCACGGCAGCTGCTACCGTGGACGCCTTGCCGGAACCATGGGCACGATGGGTTGTTTCAGCTTCTACCCCACGAAGAACATCGGTGCCTACGGTGACGCTGGAGCAGTCGTGACCGACGATGAGAAACTATCTACGGAACTACGCCTGCTGCGTAACTATGGGCAAATCTCTCCCTATCACAGCATTCTCCCCGGTTACAACAGTCGGCTGGATGAGCTCCAGGCCGCCTTTCTGCGCATCAAACTGAACCACATAGAGCACTGGAACCAGCAGCGTGTCCAGCTCGCAGAGCTCTACCTCCAGCTATTGGATATTCCCGAAGTCCGCCATCCTGTGGTACGCCCCGGGCACACCCCAAACTGGCACCAGTACGTTATCCGGGCCGAGCAACGCGACGCGCTATGGCATTATCTGGCCTCCCAAGGAATCCAGGCAAACGTCTACTATCCAATCCCTGCCCATCTCCAGGAAGCCTATGTGTACCTGGGCTACCGAAAGGGCGACTTCCCCGAAGCAGAACAGGCAGCGCAATCTGTGCTCGCACTCCCCATGTTTCCCGAGCTGACCCCGGAGGAGGTGGAGCTGGTCGTAGCTGCAATTCGCTCCTTCTACGGGCGCACGTAGAGCAACTGTTGACTACCGGGGCCATTACGACATGCGCTGGACGTTCCTATCGCAAGTGTGGCCGGAAGAACGAGACGCTATCGTCTCCGGTTCCAACGTCCAGGTCTACTACATCGCGCGTGAGCTGGCCCAACGCGGGGAACCCGTATTGGTCCTACTTTCCGGACACCAGCACCAATGGGAACGCTGTGAAGGCACCCTATGCGTAGTGTCGTTACCTGCAGTTAGCCAGGGTCTACGTGGTTGGCTGCATCCAAGGTGGATACGGCAAGCAGAGCGCATTCTCAAGGGGTTTGGTCCTGACGTTATCTATCAGCGTGGCAAACTACCGGAGACCATCTTGGCCGCCCGCTATGCTCGCCGCTATGGCACGCTCTTCGTCTGGTGCAGCAATGCTGATAACAGTGCTCTCCGGTGGAAATTCGTCCGCAAGCGCCTACGGTACCGCCGGCGTCCTCTATGGTTGCTCCCCGCCCGCGTAGCTGAGGCCGCGGCCGCCGATTACATGATCGAACGGGCGCTGCGGTTCGCAGGACTCGTCATCGCCCAGACTCGCCACCAACAGCGGACGCTCGCTCCCATTCTGGGTAAAGAGCCTACCCTCGTTGGCTCCGGGCACCCGCTGCCACCACCCCCTACATGGGACCCAGAAACTACCCCAGTCGTCTTATGGCTAGCGAATCTGACACCAGTGAAGCAGCCACTTGCTTTCGTGCGTTTGGCCCGATACCTACAGCACGTCCCCGCGCGGTTCCTCATGGCAGGGGCCGCCCCTAATCCACAACTCCTCGCCGATGTCCGTAGAGAGGCTGAGGGTCTCCACAACTTTGCTTACGCAGGACCTGTGCCATTCGCAGCCAATCATCAGCTCTTCGCCCGTTCCCATCTTCTCGTGCTCACCTCGCTGTTCGAAGGTTTGCCAAACACGCTCGTCCAAGCCTGCCTCTATGGTGTACCGACGATTAGCCTCCGCAACGACCCCGACGGACTCATCAAGACATATGGCATTGGAGAGGTGGTACCGGATGAAGCTTCCCTTGTTCGGGCCGTAGAGCAGTGGGTTGAGGACCCCGAGCGGCGCCGTGCCGCCGGCGAACGCGCCTATGCCCTTGCACGAACCCAGTTTGACATCCGCGTCGTCGTTGACAAGCTCTCTGCCCTCGTTTTACGACACCTCCGAGGTAGCTGATCCCAGTAACTCTGCTATGAAGGCCGGGAGAGCGAACGCAGCCGTGTGAAGATCAGGTGTGTAGTACCGTAGCTTGCCTGCAAGTCTCCGATACCGCTCCCAGGCCTGGGTAGAGTCGTAGTCCCTCACAGGATGCCATCGCTGCGAGGCAACGGTGAACGTCCATATCCCCGTTGGATAAGTAGGGATGGGCCCCCAACATGGGGCAACATGCTGGAAGAGCGTTTGTAACATCCCCCTGACGCGCGGGAGAGTCTCCCGAAAGACCGGATGGAGAGGCGACTCTGACTGAATTGCTAGAATTCCATCGCTCCTCAAAATACGCCGGCAGTGCTGATAAAACAGCTGCGTGAACAGGCCCCCAGCAACGCCAACCGGATCAGGTGCATCTACGATGATGGCGTCGTACGGAGCTTCAGCTACCTCTGCGACGAACTGGACCCCATCTTGGTAATAAATACGAACCCGGGGATCGCTTAGGCGCGAGGCGACCGTTGGCAGAAGGCGTTGTGCAACCTTGACCACTTCTTCATCTACCTCTACCACGTCCACACTCTCCACCGACGGGTGACGTAGAATTTCCCGTACACTCCCACCATCCCCGCCCCCGACAACCAAGACCCTCCGCGGCTCAGGCAACAAAAAGAGTGCAGGATGGACCAGTATCTCGTGATAGATGAACTCATCCCATTCCGTCACCATGACGGCTCCATCCAGCAGGAGCATCCGACCGAAGGTAGGGGACTGCAACACAGTGATACGTTGGTAGGCACTGCTACCGTCGTAAAGGATCGCCTCAACGTCTGTTGTTAGACCTGCACGGGCTGAGAAATATTCGGTATACCGCAACTCTCCACCCACCACTGCCTCTTATCAGGTGACAGACTACCCGAGCTTGCAGCCTCCAACGGCACAACTATAGCACAGTGGGCTCTTCAGCCACCAGCGGTTTATGCTGGACGGATTCCCGGAAGAGGCCTCGCTTGAGCTCCATGGAGGAGCTACTCTGTGCCTGGAGCTCACGATGGAGATGCTCTGCGATGACCCAGGGATCAATACGATCCCCACAGGTGAAGACATCCACCGCTGCGTAGCCGTACTCCGGCCACGTGTGGATAGAAACATGAGATTCTGCAATCACCACAACACCGCTCACGCCATGAGGGCTGAAGGTATGGAAGGTGTCGGAGACGATTGTGGCACCTGAGCGGCGCGTTGCTTCTACCAAAATTGCCCGAATCTGCTCCTCTGAGTTGAGAATCCGGGGCTCGCACTGATAGAGCTCAATCAAGATCTGTCTTCCAAGTGCCTGCATCGCTACCCCTCCATATTGTTGCACCCCCTGCTCCGGTTGGAGCAGAGCATACCATTGTGCCGGGCTTGCTCCCGACACAACCGCAGCCCTGGCAGGTGAAGGGTAGGGAGGCGCTGGAAGACAGTCCACGAGCGTGGAACAGCTTATAGGCACCTCCGCTCGCGGTTTCAACCTGCCAGCCGCTAGCGCATGGGCGGAAATCCCACCCAATATGACAAACAGCACCGCCTTCCCCTTACCGGAGAAGTGGTGCCGCTTACTACTAAAACACAAAGATAAAAAACCCTCGGAACATAAAGCCCCCTACCCCACCAGAAGATGGCTTGGGAAATCCTTCCCGCCGGCGGCATCAACAACAGAAGCTTGGTGCCACCAGGCCAACATATCAAAAGCTCCTGCGGAAACACTGGCTGGCTCTTCCCAGACTATATGTTCCCAGGAGACCACCCCCAGATCATCAGACCACTCTTTCGCACACGATGTATACTTCCCTCGAAGTGTTTATAAGCAGCTATAGGCACGCGAACGAAACCATAATTTTGTAATTCCAACGTTGGGGCGTAGCCAAGCGGTAAGGCAGCGGCCTTTGGAGCCGCCATGCGTAGGTTCGAATCCTACCGCCCCAGCCCTGATTACACGGGTAGTCTATATCCCGCCATGGAAGACCTGAAAATCGTCTCCGGGCGTTCTAATCCCTCGCTGGCTCGCCGCATTGCTGAAGCCCTGGGACGTTCTCTGGCACAAGTAACTATTCACAACTTCAGCGACGGCGAAATCTGGGTCAAGTACGAAGAAAACATCCGCGGGGTCGACCTCTTCATCATCCAGTCCACATGCGCTCCAGCAGACAACTTACTGGAACTGCTTATCCTCATTGATGCTGCTCGCCGTGCCTCTGCTCGCCGCATTACAGCAGTGATCCCGTACTTCGGCTATGCCCGTCAAGACCGAAAAGATCAACCCCGGGTCTCCATTACGGCCAAGTTGGTCGCTAATCTTATCACCGAAGCAGGAGCAGATCGTGTCATTACAATGGACCTTCACTCTCCTCAAATCCAAGGCTTTTTCGACATTCCACTGGACCATCTATATGCCTCCACAGTGCTCATGAAAGCCCTCTGGGAAGAGCACTTGGACAACGGTGTGGTCGTTGCTCCCGACGTAGGGGGAGCACGTTTGGCGCGCTCGTACGCCAAGCGATTGGACGCCGACCTTGTGCTGGTTGACAAACGGCGCCCTGATCACAATGTGGCCGAAGTTCTCAACATCATTGGTGAAGTAGATGGGAAAAATGCTATCATCGTTGACGACATCATAGACACTGGTGGTACCTTTGTCCAATGCGCAGAAGCCCTTAGGAAAGCTGGAGCACGCCAAGTTATTGGTGCCTGCACACACCCTGTACTTTCAGGTAATGCCATAGAGCGCATAGAGCAAAGTGATGCGATCTCGCACCTCTACGTTACTGACACCATCCCATTGCGCCGCCCATCTCCAAAGCTGCGCCTAATCTCCGTTGCCCAACTCTTTGCCGAGGCAATAGTACGAACCCATGAAAACACGTCTATCAGTTCATTATTCGAGATTGTCCGATAATTCAGTGCCTCACCAGCATGACAGAAAC
>JANWXA010000229.1 GCA_025055465.1 Candidatus Kapaibacterium sp. | reverse complement strand
CGTATGACGTCGTCAAGCCTTACGGGCTTGCGGCTATGGTGGAATTCGGGTTGCGCTGGCTGGTGCGCCCGATTGGGGAGTACTTCATGCTGCCTGTTTTCAAAGCGATCCATTGGCTGATCCCCAATTATGGCATTGCTATCATTGTGTTTGCGGTGCTCATGAAGATCCTGCTGCACCCGCTGATTCTACCACAATTGCGTTCTGCCCAGAGGATGCAACTGTTGGCGCCGGAATTTCAAAGAATCCGAGAAAAATACAAAGACGACCTTCAAGCTCAGCAGCGGGAGCTGTTCCGACTCTATCAAGAGTACGGCATCAATCCCATGAGTGGGTGTTTGCCAATGTTGCTACAGTTGCCGATACTCTATGCTCTCTGGGCTGTGCTGAACTATTCTATTGAGCTCCGGCAGACCCCTTTCGTACTCTGGATTACGGACCTTTCTCTCCCCGATCGCCTTCTTTCCCTTCCTTTTCGCATTCCGTTGTTTGGGTTCGATTACGTTTCTGGGGTGGCGCTGCTTATGGGCATAGCACTGTTTGTCCAACAGTGGATGAGTATCACGGATCCTCGGCAGCGCTGGATGGTCTATGTCTTCCCATTGCTGTTGACTCTGCTCTTTTCGGCCTTCCCGTCGGGGCTGAATCTCTACTATTTTACTTTCAACCTGCTGAGCATTGGGCACCAGCTCTATCTAACCCGCTTCCGCAAAAAGAAGCTTACTTTGGAGGATTTGAAGAGGCAGCCCAAGCGAGAAGGGTGGCTTATGCGGCGTCTACGGGAAGCTCAGACGTTGGCGGAGGAGCAAGCAGAAAAACTTCCACCGAGTTTAGCTCGTCGGCTGAAGGTAGAAAAGCCCAAACCAGTAAGGCGGCAAAAGAAAAAGCGTAAGTGACCTCAAGAACAGGAGGCGTCTAAAGCTTGGGCCACGTCTTCTACGAGGTCCTCAGTATCTTCGATACCACAGGAGAGGCGGATTAGTCCATCAGTGATTCCCAGGGAGCGGCGGCGGTCCGGCGGTATGCTGGCATGCGTCATCGTCGCCGGATGCGAAGCTAAGGACTCCACTCCGCCTAAGGACTCCGCCAGCGTAAAGACTCGCAGGCTGGTCAGGAAACGGGTTGCGCGTTCGGCAGAGCCGAGCTCGAGCGAGAGCATACCTGTAAAATTCCGCATCTGACGCTGTGCCAGCTCCTGTTGGGGGTGGCCTGGTAGACCTGGATAGTGAACCACCTGGACGGCGGGATGTTGAGCGCAGAATTCGGCCACTGCACGGGCATTCCGTTCGTGTTGCTGCATTCGCAAAGCCAACGTTTTGATCGAGCGTAAGCAGAGCCAGCACTCAAAGGGGCTGGGGATTGCCCCGGCGGCGTTTTGGAGAAATCGAAGGCGTTCGGCAACTTCCGGATGTCGTGTCACAACTATACCGCCAATCACGTCGGAGTGCCCCGCTAAATATTTTGTTGTTGAGTGCACGACAATGTCGGCTCCCAAGGTGAGAGGTTGCTGGGCATAAGGGGTGGCAAAGGTGTTGTCTACAACCAACCATGCGTTGCTGGTGTGGGCTATATCTGCCAGTGCAGCAATATCGGCAAGATACAATAAGGGATTGGTGGGGGTCTCGATGTAGAGCAGGCGAGTCTTGGGGCGTACCGCTGCCTGGACCATTTCAGCTGAGCGAGCATCCACGTAAGTAACGGTGATTTGGAAACGGGTCCAGTAACTTTCAAAAAGACGGACCGTGCCACCGTAAAGGCCGGATGAAGCAACAATATAATCCCCGGGGTGTAGGAGGCGGATGACAGCGTCTATGGCTGCCATCCCGCTGGCGAAGGCAATAGCATCTGAACCCTCTTCTAAGGCTGCGAGGTTTTTTTCCCATGCCTGTCGCGTGGGGTTGTTCGTGCGGGAGTACTCAAATCCTCGGTGCTGACCAGGTGCTTCCTGGGCATAGGTGGAGCTTAGATGAATCGGGGGGACCACAGCGCCAGTCGCTGAATCGGGTTCTTGTCCGAAGTGGATAGCACGTGTGGCGAAGCCGCGGTATTTCATGGGGCAAGCTGTGCAGTCAGACTCACGGTGTGTGCCAGCCGAGTAGGGCTGCTGTACTCATACGAAATGGCGTAATCCGCCTGTAAGTAGATGGGAAGCTGCAGAGTGTGGGGGAGTTGCACAGCGAGGCCACCCCCTAACCGTTGGAGGGGGAACCAGCGAGCTTGTCCGAGCTCGTCCCCGAAGACCGTCGTTCCTCCGCGGAGGGCGATACCCCCAAGGGGAGCAATTTCGGCAGCGAGGAGCACGGTCGGACGTGCTAGCCCTTGAGTATAGCGGACTTCAGTGCTGAGTAGAACATACTGGGGAGAAGGGAGCCATGTTGTACGCTCCTCACCCGTGGCGGGAATGCGTTCGCGCCGCAGGGGCGGAGCGATGCCAATCTCGGTGGCGATACCTAGAGTAAACGTTGCAGGGATTCCTTCACGCCTTTCTCCCCATGAGAGGAAGCCCCCCAGAT
>JANWXA010000228.1 GCA_025055465.1 Candidatus Kapaibacterium sp. | reverse complement strand
TGTAACACCACCAGTGCAGCGTTCAGTCCAATACATTCCCACCACCAGAAGACCGCTGGACTTCCCAGTGCCCCTGTTACGAAGAGTACAAGAGTTCGGTAGTTGGAGCTCAGGAGCGACCAGCCGTGGACCACTGGCCGGAAAAGATAGCGGTACCACTGCCGCAGGACTGCAATAGAACCTGTGTTCGCCAGCAGCTCCACTCGCCGCAGCCGGTGCTCTCCGCTGAGATACTTCTGTACGGCAAGGTAAACCCGATAGAAAGGCCGAATGGTCTGCGGAATGCGCTCAACAGCCGCAACCAGGGCTGGTTTCCCGAAGACCCAATGCTCATAAAGCTGCCGCTGTCGTTCATAGGAGCTGGCCTGCACGAAGTGGCTCAATCCTGCTACTGCAGCCAGGAAGAATGACTCCGCCCCCATCTGGGGCAGGAGCGACCAGGCCAGCGATGTGTAGATGGCCACAAAGGTCCCGTGGTCGCAGAGTCCATCCAGTACTTTCCCCCACTCCGACGCCGTCCCAGTCAACCGTGCCAATTGGCCATCGGCGCCGTCCAGGACATGCCACAGCACCATCAAGGCAAAGCCCACCACGCAGGTCCACCGCTGCTCCCAGAACCCATAGGCCACGGCCGCTCCAAGCCCGCAGCAGAGCCCCGCCAACGAAAGCACATTCGGATGTACTCCCCAGTGTGCACTCCATTGCACAATCCGCCAACTGAGGGGATGGATGAACCAGCGGTTCGTCGGTTCCTCAATCTCAGCAGGGCGCCATACCTGATGGCGGAGCACTTCTGCTGTCATCATGCCTTCTCTCCCCATAGTGTCGCTATGAGGCTCCGCGCCCGCGCCCGCTCGCGGTGTTCGCAGAGGTAGATCCCCTGCCATGTCCCCAGCCCTAACTGCCCTTCCACGACTGGGATGATCAGCGAGCAGCCGATGAGCACGCTCTTGATATGCGAAGTCATATCGTCGGGCCCCTCCACCGTGTGCTCGTAAAGGTGTGTGTCCTCCGGCACCAGACGCCGAAGGAACCGCTCCAGGTCCGAGCGCACCGTTGGGTCGGCGTTCTCATTGATGGCAAGGCTGGCGCTCGTGTGCTGCAGGAACAGATGGAGCACTCCCCGCCGGAGGCCCCGCAGTTCGGGAAGCTGTTGCAGGATCTCCTCCGTCACCAGATGAATCCCGCGTCCTTTAGGGCTGAGCCGTAACTGCCGCTGGTACCACACCATCGCATCTACAAAACTACGCTAACAGCCTCTGTGCTTTCCTGCACTCCGTATTTTGCAACCTGTGTAAACTACTCCATCAGCTACTTTGGATGGCCTTCCGCACCATCCCAGAGCTGTTCCTGCAGACGGTTGACCGCTACGGCAGCAGTAAGCCAGCCTTCCTGGTCAAACGGCAGGGCAGCTACCAGCCAGTGACTTACGACGAGCTTGCCCAGATGGTTTTCCGGTGTGCCACCGCACTGCGCCGCTTGGGGATTGGCCCGCGCGACCGCGTCGGCATTGTCTCGGAGAACCGCCTGGAGTGGGTCGTCGCCGACTTAGCCATAGCCGGTATCGGTGCCGTGAGCGTCCCCGCCTTCCCGACGTTGACCGCCGAACAACTGGAGTACATCTTTGACCACAGTGAGGCTGTGGCTGTCTTCGCCTCCAACCGCTTCCAGTGGTTGAAGTTCCGCAGCGTGCTCCCGCGAATTGGCCGACTACAGCACATCATCCTCTTCAACGACGACCCCGCCGAAGAGCCGGTCCTCTACTGGCACGAGCTCCTCAGCGCCCAGACGGCCAATGCTGCAGACCTTCGACGCGAGTACGAAGCCTCCGCTGCCCAAGTGGAGCCCGAACATCTCCTAACGCTCATCTACACCAGCGGCACCACTGGCGTGCCCAAGGGAGTAATGCTGACGCACGCCAATGTGGTGGCCAACGTCCAAGCAGCGTTGCGCGCCGTCCCGATTGACCACACGGACGTGCTCCTCTCGTACCTTCCGCTGAGCCACTCATACGAGCGCACCACGGGCTATTACAGCGCCCTTGCCGGCGGAGCAACGATTGCTTTCGCGGAATCTATTGAGACCGTAGCGCAGAACATCACCGAGGTGCGCCCGACAGTGATGACGAGCGTCCCCCGGCTCTTTGAGCGCGTTCGGGCACGCATCCTGGCCACCGTCGCCAAAGAGCCACCCGTGCGGCAGCGTATCTTCCACTGGGCCATTGCCATAGGACGCCGCGCCTGGTATGCCGAGCAGCGAGGACGCTTTGCCCCGCACCTCCGCCTCCAGAAAGCCCTGGCTGACCGACTGGTCTTCCGCAAGATCCGGCAGCGCTTCGGCGGGCGATTGCGCTTCTTCGTCTCCGGCGGGGCGGCGCTGCCAGTGGATGTCGGCGGGTTCTTCTTCGCCATCGGCATCCCCATCCTGGAGGGCTACGGGCTCACCGAAACAGCGCCGGTGTTGACCGTCAACCGGCTCAACGACCTTGAACTGGGGACTGTGGGCAAACCGCTGGACAACGTGGAAATTCGCCTCGCCGAAGATGG
>JANWXA010000227.1 GCA_025055465.1 Candidatus Kapaibacterium sp. | reverse complement strand
CTGACACGCTCTGGAGTTTTTCAACAACCCTTCCTGTAGGCTCCAAGCTATGCGCAGTCCTCTGTGGAGTGCTCTCACCTCAGAATTTCGCCCCAAACCCTAATGGCCGACCAACGGGGTTGACTATTCTCGCTCTCCCCTTGCAGGAACGGGCTTCTTCCTCAGCGATGGTTGCTGTGGCGGCCGTACATGCTGTCACGGACGCCCCAGCAGCCTATCTGACAGTAAACGGGGATACTCTGGCACCGGGAATCTCATATAGAGACTTCACTGCCTATCGGGAACTGCCTGCCGAAAGGCGTACCCTAACTGGTCTGACCCGGGAATATCTAATGGAACTCACACCGCATGCTGGCAGTGCAGGTGTACTGGTTCTAACAGGCTTTGCCAATCCAGCAGCCAATGAGAACGGACCCGCACTAACTCCAATTGTAGTCTTCCCGAACGGAACCGTTGTTGAACTGTCCCCCGTGGTTGGCATTGAGGAGCTGGCCGCCGTCGCCCGATGCCGTGCTTGGATACTTCCTGCCGAGCAAATGTTGCAAGTGTACTTGTCTCCCCTGTGCGCTTCACCAGTAACTGTGGAGCTCTTTGCCTTAGACGGCACACGGATCGCCCAATGGCTTGTCCAGGGCAACGAAAAGGAAGCCTGGCTTTCGCTCCCTCTTGCCTTCTCTCCTGCCACCGGCGTATATTTGTGCCGCATCTATATGCACGCAACTGCTCAGAGCTGGCACTGCTTGCTCGCTGGTTACTAAGCGCAGCATAAGGGGAATGTAGCGACGGGGAATCCGGAGCAGCTGCACTAATAGCGGGTATGATAGAAGCACTTGTTGCCGGTGTTATTGGTATCGGAGTGGGCTTCCTTACGGCATTGCCTGCCATTGGACCAGTATCAATCAGTGTGCTTCGAAGCAGTCTGATACATGGAAAGCGTACGGGGATATCCGTAGCCGCTGGAGCAGCCGCCATGGACGCCTTACTTTGCTTTTTGGCACTAATAGCAACAGGCGCTCTGGGAGTAACCTTAGGCTTTATAGGAGCTCATCCTCTTTTGTCGCTGCTCATTCAACTTTCCTGTGTTGGTATCTTGGTTAGTTTCGGCATTGCTCAACTTCGGAAACGCTGGTACACACGGCAACAACATCCAGTCCTTACAGAGCCTCCCGGTATTGTTCGCAGCCTCCAGCGCCGAGGGCACTTCTTCCTGGGACTGGGGATGGCTGCGATGAACGTGGTAAACCCTACGTTCCCGTCGTCGCTTGCCTATATTGGTATCGTGGCCCATGAGTTCCGGATAGTTAGCACAAACCATTTGGCCAGCATTATCACTTTTGCGGTTGGATTTGGCTTTGGGAACCTCTGCTGGTTGGCAGTGCTGGCGCATGGAATACACCGCTTTCGCCACCGCCTGAGTACTGAAGCGCTGGAGCGGCTATACCGCCTGGTCGGCGTCGCTCTGATCGGCGTTGGCACCATGTTGGGAATTCGCGTCGTGACAGCAACCCGGTGGCATGAGCTTCTGCGCCTACTTCCCGTCTTCTAAGCCCAGCGGGACCGATTTTGCGGAACCATGGGAGGAGGGGCCGGAAAAAGCTCGACAGCGAAACCTTTCCGTTCAACCGGTCAAATACAAGCCCACTGAGAAAAAACGACTGCGCGGGCGCGTGCTGGAGGGCTCCGGTCGCTTATGGCTGGTCCAACTGGAGGACGAGCTGAGAACTCTGCTGCGTTGTACCGTGGCTGGTACCGTTGTCGTCGCCGACGACAGCCCCACACTCCTTGCTGTCGGCGATTCCGTAGAGTGCGTCCTTACCAAGGAGCCGTCTTTGGACAGATTGCCACAGGGAGTGATTGTAAGCGTTCACCCTCGACATACGAAGCTGGCACGCTACCGCCGCCGAGAAGGCAAAGAGCAGATTATTGCCAGCAACGTCAACCAACTTGTCGTGCTGCAAGCAGTAGCAGAACCCGAGTATGACCGCTTCCTTATAGACCGATACCTTATTGCCGCGGAGAAGGGCGGTCTGCGACCTGTGCTCTGCATCAACAAGATCGACCTGGGCTCAGAGAGACATATCCGCAAGGAACTCCGGTTTTATCCAACGGTGCTGGGAGTGCCGCTGGTTCTTTGCAGTGCTCTCACTGGAAAGGGAATTGACCAGCTCCAGAAAGTTCTCGCGGGCAAAATCTCCGTCCTCTCTGGCCCCTCTGGGGTCGGGAAATCTACACTGACCAACCTGCTCATAGGCAGTGAGGTACAACGAGTAGGCGAAATAAGTCAAAAGCTGGGTCGGGGGCAGCATGTGACAACACGGACACGCATGCTTCGGCTTCCGAAGGGTGGCTATATTGTGGACACGCCCGGCATTCAGGACATAAGTATATGGGAACTAACCCGCGACGAGCTTCCTGCCTACTTCCACGAGTTCGAGCCCTGGGCAGAGAGCTGCCAGTACCAACCTTGCAGCCATATTCACGAACCTCACTGTGGAGTGCGGACTGCCGTCGAGCATGGGCATATCCCTAAGTGGCGCTACGAGCACTATTGTCGCCT
>JANWXA010000226.1 GCA_025055465.1 Candidatus Kapaibacterium sp. | reverse complement strand
GAATCAGCAGTTTCTGGACAATCCAGGCGAAGCTGGGCCAGAATGGCCTCGGAAGACTGGGCTCTAAGTTCCGGAAGATTCGACGCTTGTCCGTAAGGTGATGCTCTGTGGAGTACCAGGGATGTTGATGGATCACAGGCACCGTGGTGTCAAAGGTGGGAAGAGGTGTTAGGCAGCTCCATGGGAGTGTGCTGATTATTGTCCCCAGCAAGACTGCCGTACCGATGGCGGACATGATTTTAGTCCATAAATAGATATGGGCGCCATTCTTCTTCCAACTTGCCGACGAACTGCTTGAGGAAAAGGATAGGGTGAGGGTGCCGGGGGAAACGCAGTAGTTGCATTCCTGCTTCTTCAGGGGTGCGATCGCCCTTGAGGTTGTTACAACGGATGCAGGCACAAACGAGGTTTTCCCATGAATCCGTGCCACCTCGAGACCGCGGGATAATGTGATCAATGGTCAATAGCACATCCATTGTTCCGCAGTACTGACACTGGAAACTATCACGGCGCATGATGTTGCGACGCGTCAGCTCCACGTGCTTGTACGGTACTCGGACGTAGGCAGTAAGCCGGATGACGCTGGGCAGCGGATACACAGCGGAAACACTTCGTAGCGTAAGTCCGTTGCGAGATTCCACTATTTCTGCTTTCGCCAGTACCAGTAGGAGTATGGCTTTCTTTACCGAGCAGACACTAACGGGCTCATATCCTCGGTTGAGCACAAGTACCTTCTTACTCAACGGGTTGATACCCGTTGGACCCGCAACTTGACTTCCGTTCACTATCGGCTGAAAGCGGACGGCGAAGGCTTTGGTATAAAGCTAAGACACAAAATCTTGGGAATGCAAATTACACAGTTTCCCTAACTTGCGTCCCCAGCGTGAGACAAAGCAGGGGACAGCAGGATGCGCGTTCAGGCCTACTTAGCGCTGGAGAACGGTACTGTCGTAAAAGGCCTCGCTTTTGGTGCTGTTGACCGCCAAGCTGCTGGTGAAGTGGTCTTCCACACTGCTATGAGTGGGTATGAGGAAATTTTGACCGATCCCAGCTATTGCGGGCAGATAGTTATTTTTACCTACCCCCATATCGGCAACTATGGTATCACGCTGGAAGATGGGGAGTCAGAGCGTATACAGCTGGAAGGGATTGTCGTCCATGAATGCTCTCGCACGTGCTCTAACTGGCGGGCGCGGCTAAGCTTATCGGAGTACTTGGCCCAGCAAGGTGTCATTGGGATAGAGGGCGTGGACACCCGTATGCTGGTGCGGATGATTCGAGAGAAAGGGGCTCTGCGCGGTATTCTTTCGGCCCAAGCCACTCCAGAGGAGCTCGTGGAACGTGCTCGGCAGCTGCCATTGATGGAAGGTTTGGATTTGACCGAGCACGTGACGACCCCGACCCCGTACTGGTGGAACGAGTCTTATAGTGCTGAGGATGCCCCGGTGGTTGCTGTCATAGACTACGGGGTCAAGCGGAACATCCTGCGGAGCTTGGCGCGGCGGGGCTGCCGCGTGTGTATCTTCCCAGCACAGACTCCGGCTGAAGAGGTCCTGAGTGTAGAACCTCGAGGCATTGTATTGTCCAATGGCCCCGGGGATCCTGCAGCCATTCGGTACGCCGTGCCCCAGATCCGTGCGCTGTTAAAGCGGGCTATCCCAATGCTGGGTATTTGTCTGGGGCACCAGCTTTTGGGGTTGGTCTTTGGTGCCCGTACTTACAAGCTCAAGTTTGGACACCACGGAGCGAATCATCCCGTGCGGAATTTGCGTACCGGTGCAGTAGAGATTACTTCACAGAATCACGGTTTCGCCGTGGACATCGCTACTTTGCCGCCGGAGATAGAGGTGACACATATCAACCTAAACGATGGGACATTGGAGGGGATGCGCCATCGGGAATTGCCGGTGATGACGGTGCAATACCATCCGGAAGCAGCCCCAGGACCCCATGATGCGCATTACATATTTGATGAGTTCGTGGGGTGGGTCCGGTCTGGACAGCCTGTGGAACTTGGTGTAGATGTTGCCCCGTAGGGTGGACAAACTTGATATATTTGCATTTCGCCGGGCAGGTACCGAAGCGGCCAAACGGGGCAGACTGTAAATCTGCTGGTGGAATGCCTTCGGAGGTTCGAATCCTCCCCTGCCCACCGGAAGCGGGAATAGCTCAGTTGGTAGAGCATCGGCTTCCCAAGCCGAGGGTCGCGGGTTCGAGTCCCGTTTCCCGCTCTTGCGGGAGTAGCTCAGTTGGTAGAGCGCGAGCCTTCCAAGCTCGGGGTCGCGGGTTCGAGTCCCGTCTCCCGCTCTTGCGGGAATAGCTCAGTTGGTAGAGCATCGGCTTCCCAAGCCGAGGGTCGCGGGTTCGAGTCCCGTTTCCCGCTCTCCGCTGATGTAGCTCAGGGGTAGAGCACGTCCTTGGTAAGGACGGGGTCGCCGGTTCAAATCCGGCCATCAGCTCACGGGTGTAGCTCAACTGGTAGAGCAGCGGTCTCCAAAACCGCAGGTTGGGGGTTCGAGCCCCTCCACCCGTGCATGTGCGACAGGTTCTCGGGGCAAAGGTCTCCATGAT
>JANWXA010000225.1 GCA_025055465.1 Candidatus Kapaibacterium sp. | reverse complement strand
CGCACTGCCACCAAGCATCCATGCGGCCCCATATGCAACATTGAAGATTCCATAAGCGCTGGCCCGCCGCGCATGTGGGGCCACTTCAGCGACGGCCGCCCGCATGACCGACTCCTGTATTCCCAGAACCACCCCCCACAGCCCCATCCCCAGCCATGCTCCAACAGAGCCAGAGGCAAACACCGCAGCAGCCGAACAAGCCGTGGCGACCGGTACAGCCAGCAAAATCCGCACACCGAGGCGATCAAACCACCGCCCCATAAGCAGAGCTGCTACGGCATCGCTTGCCATGGCGACACCGAAGGCAATCGGGATAGCGGGGTCAGAGAGTAGCCCTGTACTCTTGAAGTGATACGCCACCAGCGCAAAGTGGGGCAATCCTACGACAGTGGTACCCGTAAATAGCATGTAGAGCCAAAAGCGCCCCGGCAGCCGACCTTCTCCCCGCTCAGACACTCCTTCCCAGGACTGCGGCTGCGGGACAAAGCGCCACGCTGCTACCAGCACTGCCAGTGTTAGCACTGCTGGCAGTCCCAACACAGCAAAACCCCACCGATATCCAGCTCCTACCTGCAACACGAACGCCATCAGCAGCGGCCCGAGCACGGCCCCGATCTGGTCCAGCGCCTCGTGCACACCAAAGGCCACACCACGCCCCACTTGGGGTGCGACGTATGAGAGCATAGCATCCCGCGACGGCGTTCGTACCGCCTTCCCAACGCGTTCCAGCAGAAGCAGCACCGCCACTACCTCCCATCGCCCCGCTAATGCCAAGGCGGGCACAGCGAACACGTTGACCACATAGCCCAGCAGCGTTATCGCCCAGTACCGTCTCGTCCGATCAGCCACGACCCCAGCGAGGAGGCGGACCCCGTAGCCAACGAACTCCCCCAGCCCAGCCACAATCCCGACAACTGTCGCACTCGCACCTAACACCGCAAGGTATTGCCCAGCAATACTCCGCGCCCCCTCGTAGGTCGTATCAGCGAGCAGACTAACAATCCCCAGCAGCAGCACAAAGCGCCACGCCTGCCTCCGAAGAGTTCCTCCCACCGCCTCCTTATTCTCCGTCATTGTGCCTCCGGACGGAGCTCTCTCCGTGACTCCTCAAACCCAGCACTGCAGCCACTTTGCTACTGCTAACCGCTCAACACAAGGTATGCATATGTGGCACAAAACTACCAACAGGCTGCCGACTGTTCTACCTCCCCACCACACGACTCCGACGCCCCCCTTCCCTCTTCCGCAGGAAGGCCCAGTCCTAGGGCAGAACAGTAGGCAGAGTCGTTTGTACAACCCCCAGATTCCGATATCATCACAAATGCGTGGCTAAATTGCCTCAGCCACCATATGGGAACAGGCACCGACAACTCCACGAGCCGCCATCCTTCGCCGGCGTGTTTGAGGTAGTACGATAGTACAAGACTTGGAAGATATGGGCCTCTTCGACGGCGTCGGATTTTTTGACTTCGTGAATGGTGCCGTTTCGCCTGGAGAAATCGATCTTGATGCGATCTATGAGGATCTCTTTTTCGTGGCGAGCGAACGTGCTCTCGTGGAGGAATCTGCCCAGTTCGACGTATTCCGACGTATGCTCCATGTCTAAATCTTTGCTGAAGAGCCAGAGTTTGCGGGGGCAGACCAAGCAAGAGTTGACTTGCGTGCCGGTGAAGGGGGGAGAGGGAAGCTCTCCTCCAAGAGTCTTTTCAGACCCCCTGATACCGCTTGGAATAGAATCAGCCGCGGCAAGCCACCTTTTTATATTATTCCTGAAGTTGCAGATCGGTCTTGATCGGGAGAGAGTTGTAGCCCTAGCTCTGTGTCGTACTTTAGATTGGTCTGAATCAGAGCCAGATCCGAAACAGGCGAGAAGAATTCAGCAGACTGCTTTAACCACCAAATCGGCACGGGCACTAGCAGCTCTGGCAATCGCCAACCTTGGCTTTGCTCCTTGAGCGTGTAGGCCTCTTCCAAAAACTGCGTCGGAAGTACCTCTATAGACACCGTCCCACGCCTTGCCGTGAAGCGCTCCCGAAGCTCCTCGTCGGAAAGGTCTATGGTGTAGCAGCCCAAGGTGCGCTGCACATAATCCAGAGTCTCACGCCCCATAGCAAGCTCTTTCTGCCAGTCCTCGCTGGGTATAACGCGTTCGTAGAGCCGGTGCGTGGAGTGGGCAAGATCAGCATCCATTGGCTCTGACGGAAGCTCAGCCACTATTTCTCGGCTCCACTCCAGAGTCTCCTGTCCGTAAACACGCTGAGCCCCTTCCGACCAATCGCTGTAAACCCATACCGGCGCTGGCGGCTTGTCGCCACGGCGGTTCACCCGCCCCATGCGTTGCACAAGTGCGTCCACCGGAGCAATTTCGGTGATGAGCACGTCGTATGAGATATCTAGACTTACTTCCACAACTTGTGTGGTAACAAAGACGGTTCCCGGTTTCGGCTCGGAGACTCGAGCCTCTTTCTGTTGCCGATCTCGAAAGATAAAGCGAGCGTGCAAAAGCTCAGCTTGCTTCCATCCAGCTTGCTGAAGTTGGCTATAGAACGCTTGGGCATCCCGAATAGTGTTGGCCACC
>JANWXA010000224.1 GCA_025055465.1 Candidatus Kapaibacterium sp. | reverse complement strand
CACCGGATGGCAGCCCCAGGGGGTACTCCAGGTGCATGCTGCAGCAGAAGGGGAACTTTATAACTTCAACAACACTGCCAGTGTTGGGTACCACCTTGGGCTGGATACCCTTCCCCCGAGCCTGCAGTTATGGTGGGAGGAGGAAGGGACGTTTGTGAGACTGGACTCAGGGGCCACGATACCACGCCAGCCGCGACTGTGGCTACTCGTACACGATGAGAATACAACAGTTCCCTTGACAATGCCAGCGGCGGCCCGGCTCTGGATTGAGGGACGGTTGATAGATAGCAGCACAGCGGCCGTCTATCGGTTTTATCCGGATGCGGAATTAGACTCTGTCCCGATGCCATTGAGGGCTCCAACTCTTCGCGCAGCGCTGTTCTGTGTGCCACAGCGACTTCCCCTGGGGGATGTGCTCGTGTGGGGTATCGGTGAGGATGCTGCGGGGCTACGGGATACAATAGCGCTGCCCCTCCGAGTAACTGACCGGCGGGCTCTTCGCCTCCTGCGACAGTATCCGCATCCGGTCTCTTCCCGGCAGGAGTTCTCCGTGCGTTTTGCCTATGAGGGCTACAAGGTGCGGGAGACTGTTCGAGCAGAGGTCTTCTCCGCGCTTGGCGAACGGGTCTACAGTGCTGAGTTTCCAGTTGTAGCTGGGGAAAATCGCTGGCTGTGGGATGGGCGAACAGATTCTGGGGCACCTGTTATCTCAGGCCCATACCTCTGGCGCCTCTGGATACCGAGCATGGGGCTTGGTTTCGGGATAAGCGGAGTGTGCATCATTCTGCCCTAAAGCTGATAGCATAACGTCTTCCAATTACAAGTTCAAGAAGTAGCGTGGGTATAGCTATGGTGAAAGTTGTAGCTGGCGAACAACGTCAGCACATTTTCGTAACCTGTGAGGAGCGGCTGTACGAGCTTCCCAGAGGTATTACCGGCAAGGAGCTTGTGCAACGGCTTTTTCCCGACAAGCTTCCTTCCGCCGTCGGTATAGACGTTAACGGGGTCGTCTACGACCTTTCCCGACCGTTGAGCGAGGATGCAGCCGTGCGGATCATAACTTTCGATGATCCCGAGGGTATGCAGATCTTTTGGCATTCATCGGCCCACCTGATGGCAGAAGCTCTGGAGACTCTCTACCCCGGCATCAAGTTTGCTATAGGGCCTCCTATTGACCAGGGTTTTTACTACGATGTGGAGCCTCCAGAAGGCGTTGTTATTACGGCGGATGACCTTCCACGCATTGAGTCCACTATGTATGAGCTTGCTCGACGTGATGTCCCCTTCGAGCGCATCGAGATTTCGTGGGATGACGCTGTTCGCTACTACCGCGAGCACTGGAACCCCTACAAGCTGGAAATTTTGGAGGAGCTTCGCGGACAGCTCATTACCTTCTACCGACAAGGAAGCTTTGTGGACCTGTGTAAAGGCACACACGTGCCTTCCACAGGTATGCTGCGCTACCCCAAGCTGCTGAGTGTTGCTGGGGCATACTGGCGGGGAGACAACCGTAATGCAATGTTGACCCGTATCTATGGTATTTGCTTTCCTCAGAGAGAACAGCTGGAAGAGTTCCTCAGGCTGCGAGAGGAAGCTGAACGGCGCGACCATCGGAGGCTGGGGCGCGAGCTGGAAATCTTTCTCATCACGCCCTCCGTTGGTCCTGGATTGCCACTATGGCTACCTAACGGAACCGTTCTACGCCGTACGTTGGAAAGTTTTTTGCGCAGGGAGCAGCTCCAGCGGGGCTATCAAGAAGTCATCACGCCACATATAGGAAACCTCCAGCTTTACAGGACCTCGGGACACTATCCATACTACGCAGATTCCCAATTTCCGCCGATGGTGCTGGAGGAGCAGGAGCAGTATCTGCTCAAACCCATGAACTGTCCCCACCATCACCAAATTTATGCTTCGAGACCACGAAGCTATCGTGAACTGCCTCTGCGGCTGGCAGAGTTTGGGACTGTATACCGTTACGAGCAGTCCGGCGAGCTCAACGGCCTGATACGTGTTCGCGGCTTTACCCAAGACGATGCCCACATATACTGTGCGCCTGAGCAGCTTAAGAGCGAGATCAAGGCAGTTGTGGAGCTCACGCAGTATGTCTTCCGCATCTTCAATATGCCTGTAGATATACGTCTTTCCTTCCGGGACGATAACGAGGCGAAGTACGGCGGGGACAGGGCATTGTGGGAGCGGGCCCAACAAGAGATCCGGGAAGTTGCGGATGAAATTGGATTGGGCTATGTCGTTGGTTTGGGCGAGGCTGCCTTTTACGGGCCCAAAATTGATTTCATCGTCCGAGATGCTCTCGGGCGGCGCTGGCAGTTAGGAACGGTACAGGTAGACTATGTAATGCCGGAGCGCTTTGGGTTGGAATACATTGGTCCAGATGGGCAGCCCCATCGCCCTGTCATTATCCATCGGGCACCGTTCGGCTCCTTGGAGCGCTTCATCGGGATCCTGATCGAGCATTATGCTGGCAACTTTCCTTTCTGGCTGGCACCCGTGCAAGCAGTTGTGCTGCCGATAACAGATACACAACACTCTGCGGCACTGGAGCTTGCGGAGAAGCTTCAAACGATGGGCT
>JANWXA010000223.1 GCA_025055465.1 Candidatus Kapaibacterium sp. | reverse complement strand
GGGGTCTGCAATCTCGCCCAATCGGAGGGCTGCCATAGCACGGATATGCCATCGCTCATCGGAAAGCAATGCCTGCAGTGCTGGAACGGCTGCCCTCAGGCGCAGTTTGCCTGCAATAGTCCCCATCAACAACACAGTTCGTTCCTGGGCCGACCGCAGGGAATCCACTACCAAGCGGTATAATGCAGCACTGTCACGGGAAGCAATGCCTGGGAGAATCTCTTCGAGTGCCAGACGTTCCCGCGGCGACTCCGTCGCGAACTTTGTCGCCAGGAACGGCAAAGCTGATGCCCCCAAGCTAACAAGACGATCTCGAGCCGGCTGAACGATATACTGGAACCTTTGCGCCGAAGCCGATGCCTGTATGAAGAGACTGTCCAAACTGCCTGCTAAGGGCATTCGAAGGGAGTCAGGCACGTCAATCCCTGGCCGAGGCGGGGGCGGCAGCGAAGGCAACAGCTCTGCATCGAGCAGTGTACCGTAGGATGACCGAACACGCACACGCCGGTTGGCGGCAGTATCCGCATACCAATCCACGCCTTCCGCATCCGCAAAGATCCCAAGGCTGCCATAGTGCCGTCGGAAATCACCATATCCCATTGTGTTAGGGCGGCGAGCACTGTAACCATCGCTGCCATGCAGGTCCAGCAGGAGTGCCAGCCCGTTAGCATTGGCCGCCCCCTGCGAGAGGCTTTCGCACAGATAGTAGTCATCACCAGCAGCGTCGTACAGCATCCCCAGGGCAATATCGTGTCCGCAGCCCTGAGAGACCCCGTGAGCGATATAGGCATCGTTGCCCGAAATGTCCCACAGTAGGCCGAACGCCAGATGAATCCCAGCCCCCTGGGCATACTGATAGCTAACATACCGGTCTTCCCCACCACCATCCACCAAGGCACCCAGAGCGTACCAGTACCCTGTGCCTTGTCCATAAATGTCGCTCACGTACGTATCATTGCCCGCACTGTCCAGCAAGATGCCAACCCCACCCGAGGCTATTGGACGATAGCCTAAGGCAGCTCCTTGGGCAAAAGTGAGATAGTGCTGTTCGTACCGGAGAACATCTACGTACGGACTCTGTGCCACGTACGTATCGTTACCGGAACGCTCCAGTAGAGCTCCGTAGCCTCGCACAAAGCCAAAGCCTTGTGACTGGGCAAAGCATTGGTAGAGGTCGTTACCGTCCCCATCGGCAAGGAGTCCCAGGCCAAAAGCGGCTGCCCCCTGCACATGAACACCCCCAATGTAGCGGTCCGTACCTGCGCCATCCCAGAGAATTCCTATGCCTCCGATCGCCGCACCCTGTGCAAAGTGTCGGCTCCGATACACATCGTTGCCCTGCAAGTCCACCAGGATTCCACAACCGAAGAAGCCGGAACCAAACGTGAAATCGCCGCCATCGTACAGGTCGTCCCCGCTCAGGTCTACGATGACCCGCGCTGGCCGGGCAAGAGCTTCAGCCTTCGCAAACGAGGGAAAGAGATATCGGTCATTGCCCCCGACGTCCACAATAAGGGTGAAATCGCCCACGTACACGTCATCGCCTGGTCCACCGACAGCGACTCGCCCAAATGGAGTCTCTAAAATCGTCGTCCCGACACTATCCCGATAGCGATCCAGCGGCGGGCTATTGCGCTCCACAGTGGCCCAGACGGCACGCCACAGAGAGAACATAGGGGCAATCAGCCGCTGCCACGGAGTCTCGGCCGCGGCATGAAAAAACCGTCGAGCCTGCTCTATCCCCCAAATCTCTCGCGCCTTGAGCTCAAACAGGGAAGCCTTGGAGTCTTCTTCAGACAGCATCAGCAATGAGTCCCCCAGGTCAGTCAAAAGTGCAAAGTGGCGTAGCGCTGCCCGTGCAGCAACGATGTCCCGCCAGGCTTGGATCACCGGAGCCAAATACTGCCGAAGTGATGTGGCAGCAATCAATCCCAGGCGCTGTTCTAACTCCACACCCAACAGATTGTCCAGCTCCCGCGCTGAAAGGCGCTGTTCGTAGTACTGCGGTGCATACTCTCCGAGAGCTAACAGCTCAAACCAATGGTGAGCAGCCCTATCCACTGTCGCCGGACGCAAAGCCGTCAGCAGCTCAGCTTCACGTGCAACGAGCGCAAGACTCTGAAAAGGCTCACGGAACAGGGCGCTCGTGACCGGCAATCGGTGCTTGTCGGCCTCCCCAATTTCGCCCGGTAACCACCAATCTCGTCTATCCATGCCCAGCAGGAAAAGCGCTGAATCAACAACACGCAGAGCCCCCGCGGGAAAGCCCCCTGGCTGCGCCCACCCGAGAGCTGAAAACACCGCCAACAATACGGTCGCCTTGATGGAATCACGCATTCCCCGGCTCGGTCGAGCTGTTTTCACCACCATCGCTATAAGATAGAGGCCCTTCCTTCAACGCAATAATGTGGATGTCCGGGCCACTACGGAGAACGGCGCGTAAGTGTAACCGCCACGCCTGCTCAAGCGTTTCTATGCTTTGTCGCTCGAAAGCGTGACGTCCGTCCCCAATAATCAGCGGAGCAATGAAGACGTGCAGCTCATCCAACAGGTGCTGCTTCAGGAAGGAGGAGAGCAGTGTAGCACCCCCCTCTACCAGA
>JANWXA010000222.1 GCA_025055465.1 Candidatus Kapaibacterium sp. | reverse complement strand
GGTCTCGTTAACGGCTTTTCTCCTGGTCGTCGTTCAGGGGGTGCTGGGTGGACTGACTGTAATGCTACGACTGCCGACGGCGATTTCCGTTAGCCACGCGTTGGTAGCCCAGATCTTCTTTGCCTGTACTATACTGTTGGCCTTGGGGACGAGTAGCCGATGGCATCTCGTCCCACCCCTCCAGATGGTTTCGCTTCGGCGCTTTTTTCGGATTTCCTTAAGCGTGTGGTCCGTCAGCTTTGTCCAGATACTCTTCGGCGCACTCACCCGGCATACCTACAGTGCCTTGGCAATCCCGGATTTTCCGTTGGTCTTTGGGGGCATTTTCCCGCCGGCGTGGGCGCTCAACGAGCAGGTGTTTCTTCACTATTTGCATCGCCTCATCGGCTTCGTCTTGGCCGGCCTCATGTTCTGGCAGGGATGGGAATTGTGCCGAAGCCAAGTGCCGGGGCGGTACATCTGGGGAATAGGGAGCATTGTCCTTGTGCTGGGGCAGGTTCTTGTTGGAGGGTGGCTGGTCTGGAGCTTGCGGGCGGTTTTTCCAACAACGCTACACGTCGTATTAGGAACGGCTATTTGGGCGCTTAACACCATGTTGTTCATACGGCTATGGCGATGGCAGTGGCTCACCCAGCACGCTCAACTAGCGTAAAGGCTAAGGTTCGGGCATACTATGAGCTGACCAAACCCGGGATCACGCTCATGGTGGTCTTGAGCGCGGCGGCTGGTTATATATTAGCACTACCGGAGGGGCCCCGGGGGCTTGGGGTGCGCATTGATCACTTCCTGTTCACGCTTATGGGTATACTGTTGGTGAGCGGCGGCAGTGGGGCGCTCAACCACTATACTGAGTGGGTGACAGACCGGTTAATGTCGCGTACACGGCATCGTCCGATAGCTTCTGGTGTTCTTGCTCCGCGACAAGGCCTGGTTTGGGGGATCGTGCTGTGTTTCCTGGGGCTGGGTGTGTTGTTATTCGTGGATTTTGTTGTGCTACTGTTGGCAACCGTAACCATCGTAACATACTTGGTGGTCTATACACCGATGAAGCGGCTGAGTCCTGCGGCACTCTTCGTCGGTGCAGTCCCAGGAGCTCTCCCAGTGGCTGGGGGCTGGATTGCCGCCAGTGGAATAGGGTGGGGAGCTGGCCTGGTCTTCCTATTGCTCTATTTCTGGCAACTGCCCCACTTTCTGGCGCTCTCGTGGCTGTATCGTAAAGATTATGCCCAGGCAGGGTTCCCAATGGCAGCGGTATTGGATACGGAGGGGCGTTGGGTAGGATGGCAGCTTGTGATTTCCTCTGCCCTGCTCTGGGTAGTGAGTGTGCTTCTTGGGATCTTTCTGCGAGGCTCCGAGCTCTTTGTGGTGGGGATGGCAGCACTGAGTTTATGGCTCGTGTTGACATCTGTGGGTTTTCTGTGGCATCCCACTTTCGTAGCTGCCCGCCGAGTCCTGAGAAGCGCGTACGTGTACTTGTTCGGGTTTGTTGCTCTGGCATTGCTTGCACGAATATGACGTTGGGCCGCGTTTGGTTGTTGATCCTTCTGTTCGTTACAGGCTGTACACGTTACGAGGAATCGGTTCATATTGAACTTCCTGAATACTTTCCCGCACCCAGGCTTTCTGGGGTAACCGCCGAGGGGACGGCTTTTTCCACCGATAGTCTACGGGGACGTGTTTACATAGTATCCTTCTTTTTTACCTCGTGTACGGGGCCCTGCCCGACGATGAACTCCAGACTGAGTGTCCTGCAATCTGTTTTCGCAGATGTTCCCGATGTACGGTTTGTTTCCATCACAGTAGACCCTACACGCGATAGGCCTTCTGTGCTCAAACACTATGCAACTCGATATGGTGCTAAGTCGGGGCGGTGGTATTTCGTGAACATGCCTTCCGATAGTGTAGAATGGGCCGCGACGCAGGGGTTTCGAGTGCCGGGAAGTGCGAAAGAGCCTGATTTGCACAGCGTCCGCTTAATCCTTGTGGACCGCCGTGGAATCGTCCGAGGCTTCTTCTCTGCCACCGATGAGGCCGAAGTCAAGAAGTTGGAACAGGCAATCCACCAGCTTTTACGGGAGGGAGCACTGGACCAATGAATATGTAGGTGCAACTATGCTTCCACTCGAGAGTCTCCCAACGCTCAACGCCGTGCTCAATGCCTGTGCTGCTATCTGCCTTCTATGTGGGCGTTGGGCTATTGCACGTCGCCACGTCCCCTCTCACCGGGCGTTTATGGTTGCAGCCTTTGCGCTTTCGGTGTTGTTCCTGGCATCGTACCTTGTGTATCACTTTAGCACGCAGGTTGTCACGCCCTTCAGAGGTGTTGGCATTTGGCGTCCGATATACTATAGCCTCCTAATTTCGCATTCCGTCTTGGCGGCAGGTGTTCCGGTGTTAGCACTCATAACGTTGTGGCGAGCAGCCCGCGGGGATTTTCAGCGACATCGTGCTATCGCTCGTTGGACTTTTCCGATTTGGCTGTACGTCTCCGGTACGGGGGTCCTCATTTATGTAATGCTGTACCATTTCTTTGTGGTGAAGTCGTGAACATGTTTGCTTGGTGCGGGAAGTAGAGGATCCATGTTTACACCCAGCCTTGACCG
>JANWXA010000221.1 GCA_025055465.1 Candidatus Kapaibacterium sp. | reverse complement strand
TTGGCTCCCTTACGTAAGGCCTCGGCGGCTTTTGCGTTGGCATAGACGTGGTGAATGCCACCAAAATCGTTGTAGAGTGGGTGTCCAGGATGGAGAATGGCCGTCTTAATGTGGGTCCAAGAGCGATAACCTTCAGGATATCGGATTGTGTTTGCCAGGTTCTGCTGTGCCACGACCAGAATGGCAACCCCGGCAATAGAACCTAAGAGCAGAACAGCCTTCTTTGAGTGCTGCATTGGAGGGTATGCGGTTGTGGAACATACTACCTACTCATAGGACTCCGATGCAAAAATACAAAACGGGGCTGGACTGCGTATCTATGTACCTCACACGAGGGGAGGGTGCTTCCGCTCTTCGAGGCCCTGGGGCGGTCAGCGCCTCTGATACAGTAGTTGGGGGCGCTGCTCAGGGGGAGCTCGGGTGGGGAGGCGGATTGTCTATCCAATCAGCGATAAATATGTTGAACTCACGGGGATGGCGAGCACCACGAGATGAGCAGAAAAGCAAGCGTCTACCGTCTCGGGAAAACATCGGGAAGCTATCGAAGTCGGCTCCATAGGTAACGCGTCGAAGTCCAGTGCCATCTATGTTGACGATGTACAGGCTGAATGTACGCCGTGTCGGATCGTGCATGTTTGAACTGAAGATAATTCTTCTGCCGTCCGGGTGGAAAAATGGGGCAAAATTTGAGGCCCCGTTGTGGGTAACCTGTCGGACGTTGGTGCCGTCGGCGTCCATAACGAAGATTTCCGTGCGGTCAGGGCGGACGAGCTGTTGGCGGAGTAACTGTTGATACTCTGCCAGTTCTGCTTCTGTTGTCGGGTGGTGGGAGCGGTAGACAATTTTGCTGCCGTCGAAGCTGAAGAAAGCTCCGCCATCGTAGCCGGGGGTAAAGGTCAGGCGGCGGAGATTGCTCCCATCCAAGTTGCAGGAGTAAAGCTCCAGATCGCCGTCGCGAGCGGAGGTAAAGACGATACGGTCACCACGTGGAGAGACAGTGGCTTCGGCATCATAGCCATCGGTGTAAGAGAGGCGCTGCAGAAGGGCACCGGTTGCAGTGTCTACGATGACGATGTCGTATGTAGCATAGATTGGCCAAACGTACCCCCGGCTGCGGTCGGGAGGAGGTGGACAAAGAGTGTCGCTGAGATGCGTGGTAGCGTAGAGGAGGCGGCCGTCGGGGAGGAAATACGAGCAGGTTGTCCGTCCGTAGCCAGGGGAAATTTGCCGGAGACGGCGTCCATTGGTGTCCATTATAAAGATCTGATCGCATGGGTTGTTTGCTGTACTGGCTTGAAAGCAAATCATGTCTTCGCCGAACGAAAAGTAGGCTTCGGCGTTTTTCCCACCGGACGTCAGTTGGCGAACATTGCGGAGGTGGTGTTCGCGAGGGTCCCAGAGAAAGTCATTTGGGTTGGCCAAGAGAGGCTGCAAGGACAAGAGGTACAGCGTCATAAGGCGGGAGGAGATCATGCAAGCTCTTCCTCTGGTGGAAGATTTTCTGCATCGCCCTCGATGGGTGGTGGCTCGGAGGAGGAGAGGGAAGGGAATTCGATGCGTCCCTGTTGGCGGAGCTCGATGATTTGGGCATGGGAAACAGTTAACAGTGCCCCGGTTTCGAGGACTTGTAGCTGCAGTTGGCCACGGAGGACATCCAACTTGATGATCTTCGCAGGACCTGAGTCAGTGTGCACGATGGCGTTGAGGGGTGGGTAATGCTGGAGGGCTTCGCGGTAAAGGTCCAGCTCGTAGAGCAGGCAACACTTGAGCCGGCCACAGAGCCCGCTAAGGCGCAGGAGGTTGAGTGGGAGCAGTTGTGTGCGGGCGGCGTTCAGGGCTACCGGTTTGCATTCGCGAAGGAAGGTGGCGCAGCAGAGCTCGCGTCCACACGGTCCGATGCCGCCAAGTCGGCGGGTTTCTTCTCGCGGCTGGATTTGTCGTAGCTCGATGCGGGTGCGGAAGCGCTGGGTTAGCAAGCGGACGTACTGTCGAAAATCCACACGTCCAGGTGCAGTGAAGTAGAGAGTAAGGCGGCGGCGGTCCCATTGCCATTCGACGTCGGTGAGCTTCATGTTTTGCAGATTGGGGAGGGTCTGGGCCATACGGCGAGCTTCCTTCAGGATTTCTGGCTCTTCTCGGCGGTTCTGAGCATACTGCTGAACATCTTCCGATGTTGCAATGCGAACGAGGGAATGTTCGGGCGCGGCGCCGTTGAAGAAGAGTCGTTGTTTCCGCAGGGCGGTGCTCCCCAGGGCACTGATATGTCCGGCATCGGTGCCATGGGAGGAACTCACCAGCACCAAGCGTCCAAGGCTTAGGTGAAGCTTTCCAGGATTTTTATAGAGGGCTTTCCGACGTCCCTTGAACTCCACCTCCACAATTGGCGAGGGCTGCTGGGTGGAGTCCTCTGGAGGGGGGTTAGATCTCGATTCTTCGGCACCACAGGCGCTGCAGGCGCTCTGCCGTTCTCGGAGTTCCGGAGCTATGGCTTCGGCGGCCGTTGGGGTCGGGCTCGGGATAAGGACGCTATGCAGCGGTAGGAAGGACATCGGTGTCCTCGGGATGAGAGAGCGGGTTAGCGGCTAATCGGCATCGGAGCAGAGTC
>JANWXA010000220.1 GCA_025055465.1 Candidatus Kapaibacterium sp. | reverse complement strand
TCCTGGGGCGGAAAATGTTGGCGGATAAGCGACAGAGCAGCTTTCTTCTGGGCATGGTTTTTCTTGCCTTTGGCACCTGCACGGGGGTTCCCAACGAGCTCCAGGACTGGGGGTTTGAGCTCAGGACGGTTGCTCAGGGTTTACAAGTCCCATGGTCCATTCTTTGGGGATTCGATGGCTGGTTGTGGTGTTCGGAGCGCCCTGGCCGGATAAGCCGGGTACACCCGGAAACAGGGGAGCAACGGGTCTTACTGGCACATATTCCTGACCTCTATGCCTATAGTGAGACAGGCCTTCTGGGTATGGCACTCCACCCAAGCTTCGCCGATTCCCCGTATGTGGCGGTAGCATACACAGTGTATGCGGGCTTCGTCGAGCTTCGCGTTGTGCGCTATCGCTATGATGCCGCCCTTGATACACTCGCGGAGCCAAGAACACTGCTGTCGGGAATTCGTGTGGGGAACATCCACGCCGGCTGCCGATTCTTGAATCTGCCTGATGGGACATTACTGTTGACTGTTGGCGAGGGGGGTATTCCGCGGTTGTCTCAGGATCTAAACTCTCTGAGCGGCAAAGCTCTCCGAGTTCGTTGGGATGGCGGGGTGCCACCAGATAATCCGTTGCCAGACAGCCCTGTTTGGGCATGGGGCCTGCGGAACTCTCAGGGTCTGGCGTTGGGACGCGGCGGCCTTGTTTACCTCTCCGAGCATGGTGCTAATACGGACGACGAGATTAACCTCCTTCAACCTGGTCGCAACTACGGCTGGCCTAATGTAGAAGGCTATTGCGATACCCCAGCGGAGGCCCAGTTCTGCCGGGACTCGAACGTTGTTGAACCTTTGTATGCTTGGACGCCGACGGTTGCGCCTTGCGGGTTAGCGTATTATGATTCTGCCTTCATTCGCCTTGCTCAGTTTCGTCACTCTCTGCTCCTGGCGACGTTGAGGGGGAGTACGCTTTACCAGTTGCGCCTCTCTGCCGACGGGCTGCTTGTCACTCAGGTGATTCCGTATGCCTTGGGGCTGGGGCGGTTGCGAGATGTGCTGGTGACCCCAGAGGGACGGGTATTTGTGACCACCAGCAATCGAGATGGGCGCGGTACGCCTCGAGCGGGGGATGACAAGATTGTGGAGCTGATACCGAAAGGGCAGAGCGTAAAAGCTGTGGGGGAAAGGGAGACTCGGGGGGTTATCTGGCGAGCTGAGCGGCGGCTAAACTGCGTGATAGAGCGTTCGGCTACACTTAGACTTGTAGATGTATGCGGACGTGTCCTTTCTCAGTGGCAAGGGATACCGGGGGAGCGGTGGACAAGCCCGGAACTCCCTGCTGGCTGGTACGGGGTAGTTGTGTGTGTTGGCGCAAGCAGTTGTCGGCAGGTCTTCCTTGTCCCATGATCGTAGGGATTCGGAACTCGGGATTCCTGTAATTTTGTAATCCATTACAGTGGGCCGTAGCTCAGTTGGGAGAGCGCGTGAATGGCATTCACGAGGTCAGGGGTTCAAATCCCCTCGGGTCCACTTAGTGTGGGGCCGTAGCTCAGTCGGTTAGAGCGCCTGCCTGTCACGCAGGAGGACGCGAGTTCGAGTCTCGTCGGCCCCGCCCCCTGTGGCGCTGGTACCGTCGTGCCAGCGTTTCGTGTTTTTTCTATCGGACAATCTAATTGTCTAGTTACAGGCACGGTGAAGGCAGAGATATTTTCGGGAGGCAGATAGAGAAAAAATGGGAGCGTGACTTCCGTAGGTCCACAGCGTCCCAAGCACCCGATGAGCTACCCAAACCTCGGGTAGAATGCTGTATACGGGTCAATCATTGCGATACCGGTACTTTGTTCCTGGCGGCAAGGGTGTCAACAGCCGATAGTCCTCGAACCCAGTGTAGTCTACGAAGAGGAATTCACGATCGTTGTATGCCCATCGTTCATACTGGCGTCCGTTGCTCTGGAACTGCTCGCGACGTAGTGGGGCGCCGAAGATAACATAGATCATACCGCGGTCAGTCAGCCAACCTTCGGTGTAACTGCGGAAGAGACGGTTAGCTTGAGCGATCCGGTCGTAGTACTCCTCAAATGCCTCGTTCCGGAGGGTGGCAGGAGTTGGGTCTAAAGTTTGCCAGAAGAGCTCAAAGCGTCGACGTCTTTCGGCAATTGTCGGGGCTGTGGCGATGCTGTCTATTTGTGCTTGTGTCGCTACATAGCGGAGTTGCCGAACGGCTTGGTCTAAGTCGGATAGGGTGCGTCCCCAAATAGTCCATAGAAAGCGGACAGAGCGTTCGCTCTGTGCCAGGGGGCTACCGGCGTGTTCTATCCGTATACGCAGCAGATGCGCACCGGCCGAGAGCTCTTGTGGGAAGGTCAAGGGCAGAATCAGTAAGGTCCGGCCAGCGGCCAGGGTTGGTACTGTCTGGCGATGCAGCGTTGCGAGTAGCTTGTGGTCCAGGGTAAGGAGCTCGGCAACGACGACGGTGCTTTCCCGAGGATTCTTAGCATAAGCCTCTACAACGGCGAAGGGGCGATCTTCCAGTTGCGCTACGTTTTCGGCGAAGAAGGGAGTAATGACGGGTTTGTCAGGGTGTTCTTCTACGTTGCTTGCTAGTATGATACTGCTTAGAGCTACATCAGGCAAACGGTAGTCCGGAACGCTGTAGCGCCGAG
>JANWXA010000021.1 GCA_025055465.1 Candidatus Kapaibacterium sp. | reverse complement strand
AAGTCCCTGCACCGAACATTATCCAGGTCTCGGGTGCAGATAAACAGTTAGTCGGCGAGGTAGCAGCCCGCATTCGAGCAATCCGTCCGCCCGAGCCGTACAAAGGCAAGGGAATCCGCTACGAGGGCGAATATATCCGCCGAAAAGCCGGGAAAGCAGCAGGTCGGTAATGCAGTGGAACGGCATCATGGATATCCGGCATAAGCAGGACAAAAAATGGCGGCAACGGCAACGGCGAAAACAGCGTACTCGCACAAAGGTAACCGGCACAGCCGAGCGCCCGCGCCTTACCGTCTATCGAAGCCTCAAACACATTTACGCGCAAATTATTGACGACGAGAAAGGGCATACTTTGATAGCCGCTTCTACGGTAGACCGTGAACTTCGCCCAGTAGCAGCACACGCTCGCCCTAAAAAGACACAAGCCGAGATTGTCGGACGAACTCTGGCAGAACGAGCACTCCGGGCCGGAATCCAGAAGGTTGCTTTTGACCGTAACGGCTACCGATACCACGGACGCGTCAAAGCGCTGGCAGAGGCTGCCCGTCAAGCTGGTCTGAACTTTTGAGTTGATCTGGGAGCGTGAAAGCCGATGGGTCGCTTTATTAAAACACCTCGTTTGAGAATCCCTGGGGAACTAGAGCTAAAAGAGAAGCTCGTTTATGTAGGGCGCACCGCAAAAGTCGTTGCTGGAGGGCGCCGGTTCAACTTCACAGCATTAGTTGTAGTTGGAGACGGCAATGGACACGTTGGCTTCGGAATGGGCAAAGCTGGAGAGGTTACGGATGCCGTCGCAAAAGCTACAGAAGCAGCCCGCAAGAGCATCCTGCGCATCCAGCTCCATGGATCAACTATCCCGCATGAAGTATACGCAAAGTACAAGACGGCGAAAGTGCTACTCCGCCCTGCTGCTCGCGGCACCGGGGTCATTGCTGCCGGCGGTGTCCGAGCTGTACTGGAATTAGCAGGCGTGCAGGATGTTCTCACAAAATGCCTTGGATCAACAAATCCTCACAACGTCGTCAAGGCAACACTGAAGGCGCTTCTGACGTTAGAAGACGCCCATTCTGTAGCTCGACGTTTGGGTATCCCAGTAGAAAAGGTACTCTACGGTAAGCAGCGAGATTCCCATGCCAACCAAGCTCAAGATAGTGCAGGTACGTAGCATTATCGGTACTCCAGAAAAGCAGAAACGCACTATTCGGGCACTGGGATTAGGCCGCCCGAATTGGAGCGTGATTCTGCCGAAGAATGCACAAATTTTGGGGATGCTTGCCCGAGTCCAACATTTAGTACGTGTCGAGGAAATTGAGGTATCGGAAACACCATGACGGTCCATATTGGGTCTCTACATCCAGCACGGGGTTCAAGGAAAAGACCGAAGCGCGTCGGGCGCGGGGTTGGTTCCGGACACGGGCGGACGGCGACGCGAGGGCACAAGGGCCACAAATCACGTTCGGGTTTCTCACAGCCGCCGGGATTTGAAGGAGGTCAGATGCCCCTGCATCGCCGGCTGCCAAAGCGTGGCTTCCGAAATCCGCGTCGAACGGAGTACCAAGAGGTCAATGTCGGACGCCTGCAAAAGTTGGTAGAGGACGGAAAACTGCCCCCCGGGGCAACTGTTACTCCGGACAACCTCCTCCAGCTGCGCCTTATCCGCAACCGAACCAAGCCAGTCAAAATTCTAGGCGACGGCAACCTGACCACTCCCCTGGAAGTCCACGCTCACCATTTTTCTGCAACTGCTCGACAAAAAATCATGTCAGCCGGCGGGAAGGTAGTCCATCATGGCACGCTTTCTTGAGACACTGAAAAATATCTGGCGCATTGAGGAGCTACGCCAGCGTATTCTTTTTACCCTGGGCGTGTTGGTCGCTGTGCGTATCGGGAGCCACATTACATTGCCAGGAATAGATGTCTACGCCCTGGAGCAGGTTTCTGGCCTGGGGATGGATAACACCCTGTTCGGGCTCTACGATCTTTTCGTTGGAGGAGCCTTCTCTAACGCAGCGATCTTTGCCCTGGGCATTATGCCATACATCTCTGCTTCCATCATTTTACAGTTAGCAGCCGCTGTCATCCCAGAAGTACAGCGCCTGCAACGGGAAGGCGAGGAAGGACGGAGGAAAATCAACCAGTATACTCGGGTCTTGACCGTTTTCATCGCAGCCCTGCAGGCCTGGGGAGTTAGCATCAAGCTTACCAGCATGCAAGTCCCTAATGGTGGACCCGTTGTCCCCCATCCAGGTTTGGGCTTTACCCTGAGCGCCATCGTTTTTATGACAGCAGGCACCGTCTTCCTGATGTGGCTGGGGGAGCAGATCACCGAACGCGGCATTGGGAATGGTATTTCTCTCATCCTGTTCATCGGCATTATTGCTCGCTTACCTATTGCCCTCGCTCAAGAAATCCAGCTCATCAGCGTGGGCTCCCGCCTATGGGTAACTGATATCATTATTCTGGCGCTGCTGGCAGCAATTGTCACCGCCGTCGTCTACGTTACCCAAGGGCTTCGCCGTATTCCTGTACAATACGCCCGGCGAGTCGTTGGGCGCAAAGTGTACGGCGGTACAACACAATACCTTCCGTTGCGGGTCAATACCTCTGGTGTCATGCCGATAGTCTTTGCCCAGGCAATTCTTTTCATTCCAGCAACTGTCTACACCTTCTTTCCCGACAGCCGCTTTCTGGAGAACCTGGCAGCCCTCTTCAGTGAGCGCTCTTTCTTTTACGCCATCGTCTATAGTGTTATGATTGTCTTCTTTGCCTATTTCTACACCGCCATTGTATTCAACCCTCGGGAAGTTGCAGACACTATCAAGAAACAAGGCGGCTTTATTCCGGGCATTCGTCCGGGAGCCCCCACGGCAGAATACATCGATCGGGTTTTGACCCGCATTACCCTGCCGGGCTCACTATTCCTTGCTATTGTGGCAATTCTGCCTGTCTTCGTGCACAATGTTCTCAGCGTACCTTCGGAGTTAGCTTCCTTCTTCGGGGGCACCAGTCTCCTAATCGTGGTCGGTGTGGCTTTGGACACTTTGCAGCAGATAGAATCCTACCTGTTGATGCGCCACTACGATGGCTTCATGAAGAGCGGACGTTTACGCGGACGGGGAGTGGGCGTAGCACGTGGGTATTGATGCGATCCTTCCCTACCATATTGAGCTCGGCCCGGATCGGGCTGGAACAGGCTGCCCAGGTGCTCTCCAATGTCCTACTGCGTATCCGCAAAGAACTACGCCCAGGAGTGTCTACATTGGAGCTGGACTCCATAGCAGAGGAGCTAATCCGTTCACAGGGGGCTGAACCTGCCTTCAAAGGGTACGTTGTAGACGGTCGGCGATATTCCCACTCACTCTGCATCTCGATAGACCACGAGGTCGTCCACGGCGTCCCCAGTATAGAACGGAAATTGGAGGAGGGACACATAGTTTCTATAGACTGTGGTGTTCGCAAGCACGGGTACTATGCCGATGCAGCCTTCACTGTGGGCATTGGGCAGATTAGCCCAGCAGCCCAGCACTTGTTGAAGATAACCGAAGAAGCGCTGTGGCTCGGCATCGAGCAAGCAACACCGGGAAAGCGCGTCTACGATATCGCTGCCGCAATTCAGTATCACGTTGAGCGTCACAATTACTCCGTGGTTCGGGAGCTCACTGGCCACGGGATTGGGCGCCGTTTACATGAGGTGCCCTCTATTCCGAACTTCGTTCCGACAGGGAATTGGCGGTGGCGCTTCCCGAACGAACGCCTCCGTGCAGGACAAGCACTGGCAATAGAGCCAATGGTAGCTGCAGGGCTTCCCAATATCCGTGTTGCGTCCGATGGGTGGACAGTCTGTACCGCCGACAACTCTCTGGCAGCCCACTTCGAGCACACAGTGCTTGTAGCGGTGCCACCAGTCGTACTGACCCAGTGGTAAGCACATGCCCAAGGAGCAATCCATCCGCGTTGATGGTATCGTGGAGGAGAGCCTTCCAGGCACCCAGTTTGTTGTCCGACTGGACAGCGGCCATAGGGTCACCGCCCATATTTCAGGCAAAATGCGCCTCAACTACATCAAAATTTTGCCTGGCGATCGTGTTACATTGGAGCTTTCTCCGTA
This sequence comes from Candidatus Kapaibacterium sp., assembly GCA_025055465.1. GTDB lineage: Bacteria > Bacteroidota > Ignavibacteria > Kapaibacteriales > HRBIN21 > HRBIN21. The sequence continues at coordinate 10,736 of JANWXA010000021.1, read as the reverse complement.
CGATCTCACTAAAGGGCGCATCGTCTACCGGTATAAGTAGCAACAACAGCGAGGTAGCAAACCAATGAAGGTCCAAGCCTCCGTTAAGCAACGACATTCCGACGATAAAATCGTACGGCGCAAAGGACGCCTTTACATTATCAACAAGAAGAACCCTCGCTTCAAGCAGCGCCAAGGGTAAAGCCGAATAGGAGGAAGCAACCATGGCACGCATTGCTGGTGTAGACTTGCCTAAAAACAAGCGCGGCTTTATCGCCCTGACGTACATCTACGGAATTGGACGGACACGGGCGATGGAGGCTCTCCAGAGGGCAGAAGTAAATCCAATGAAGAAGGTTCTAGAGTGGACCGACGAGGAAATTGCCCGCATCCGTTCCGTCGTTCAGGATTACAAGGTAGAAGGGCAGCTCCGCAGCGAGATCCAGATGAACATCAAACGGCTTATGGACATCGGCTGCTATCGAGGCCTCCGCCACAGGATGGGGCTGCCTGTCCGGGGCCAGCGGACTCGAACAAATGCACGCACCCGGAAAGGAAGACGCAAGACCGTTGCCGGAAAGAAGAAAGCCGTCAAAAAGTAGTTCCATCAACTCTATAGATCATGGCAGCACCAAAGGGTAAACGCACAAAGAAGAAGACTGTCACAGAAATCCATGGTCGAGTTCTCATTCAAGCCACGTTCAACAATACGATTGTAACGGTCACAGATCCATATGGGAACGTCCTGACATGGTCTTCCGGCGGTCGTATCGGCTTTCGGGGGACTAAGAAGAGCACCCCCTATGCAGCACAGCTGGCTGCTGAGCGGGCAGCGAAGGAAGCCTATGATATGGGGTTACGGAAAGTGGATGTTGTTGTCAAGGGCCCAGGTGCTGGCCGCGAAGCTGCCATCCGAGCAGTCGCGCAAGCTGGGCTGGAAATTCTCTCCATCGTTGATGCAACACCGGTGCCTCATAATGGTTGCCGCCCCCCGAAGCGGCGGCGGGTCTGAGTCGGTTAGGTATCACCAACGAACACCCTTCCATGACGATAGCAGAGTTGCTAATGCCGGAACGCATTCTAATAGATCCTTCCTCTACACCGCACTCTGCCAAATTCATCCTGCAGCCGTTGGAGCGGGGCTATGGAACAACGATAGGGAACGCGCTTCGCCGCATTCTACTTTCTTCTATACCCGGGGCAGCTATTGTTGGAGTGCGCATCAGCGGTGTATTGCACGAATTTCAAACAATCCCTGGAGTGGTAGAAGATGTGGTCGAGATACTGCTCAATCTCAAGCAGGTTCGCCTTCGCATGCTGATGCCAGAACGCCCTGTCCGAATCCGGCTCAACCTCCAGGGTCCGGGCGAATGGACTGCGGCCGACATTCAACGAGCTTCAGCCGAAATTGAGGTCCTTAACCCAGAGCTCCATATTGCTACCTTAGCAGAAGATGCGAAGTTAGAAGTGGAATTGCGTGTATTGCGCGGTCGTGGCTATGTTCCGGCCGAAGAAATTGTCTTAGACGATGCCCCCGTGGGGATGCTGCCCATAGACGGGCTCTTCTCCCCAATCCGCCAGGTAGCCCTCCACGTTGAACCCTTCCGTGTCGGACGCCGTACAGACTATGACCGGCTTCTTCTGGAGGTCAAAACCGACGGCAGCATCACAGCTTACGACGCAGTCCGCTACGCTGCTCAACTCCTTCAACAACACCTCCAGCTCTTTTTCACCCTCCCCACAATGGTCGCCGCTGAAGGGATACCGACTACTCCCACGGTGACACAGACCGAAGAGTACATCGCTACTACGTCGGTCAGCCGACTGTTGGCAACGCCGGTAGACCACCTGGGCGTAAGCGCTCGAACGCTTCACCGCTTACTCTCCCTGGGTATCAAGACCGTAAGCGAGCTGGTGCGCTGGGATCCTGCTGAGCTCCAGCGCGAGCGCGGAATCGGTCCACGAGCAATTGACGAAATCCAAAGGGCTCTGGAACTCTATGGACTCCGCCTGGGCATGAGCCCAGAGGAGCTGGAAGAGAAGGCAGGTTAGGTATCACCTCACGGTTCATCAGTTTCCTATGCGTCACCGGGACACCGTTCAGAAAATGAAACGAACGCGCAGCCACCGTAAGGCTCTACTGTGCCACCTGGCTACCGCTCTTATCCTACACAAGCGAATCGTGACAACTGAAGCAAAAGCAAAGGCGTTACGCCCGTTTATAGAGCACCTCATTACCCGTGCAAAAAAAGCTGTACTGCGGGAACAGCATGGGCGCTTACCCAATGGATGGACTGTGGACCTGCATCAACGGCGCTTCGTAGGGAGGTTTGTCCACAACAAGAAAGCTTTACAAGAGCTCTTTGGTGCAATAGCGCCAAAAGTGCTGGAACGCCCTGGTGGCTACACACGTATTGTCAAGTTAGGCTTGTATAGACGCGGCGACGGTGCTCGCAGCGCTATCATCGAACTCGTTGACTGGGCGGGCCCCCAGGAAAGTACCGCTACCAAGCCATCACAGAGTACACCAGCACAGAAACCCTCTTGATGCAACCATGGGGGAACCGTGCACGCCGATCTTTACCGAAGTGCTGTTTCCATAGCCCAATTTCCTCAGACCCCATACCCCGAAGTGGCATTCGCCGGGCGTTCCAACGTCGGCAAGTCGTCCCTTCTAAATCGGCTACTGCTGGCCCAGATAGCCCGAACCAGTCAAACGCCAGGCTGCACCCGCACGATCAACTTCTACCTCGTAGAAAAGAGCTGGATGTGGGTGGACCTGCCTGGGGTTGGTTATGCTGCTGTCTCACAGCACCAACGCCAGGGATGGACTCAGCTTATTCGCACATACCTACAGCACCGTTCACAGCTCCGCCTAACCTGCGTGCTGGTAGACTCCCGCCGCGTCCTCGGTCCGTGGGACATGGCGATCATCGAATTGCTGGAAAACCGAGAATCTCCCTTCGTTGTTGTGCTGACGAAATCTGACAAACTCCCTCTATCAGCCCTCCAGCGACAACAGGCCCAGGTAGAATCCTATCTACAGCAGTACCGATATGTGGTGGAAGTGCTTCCAACCTCCGCTCGAACAGGCCTTGGACGCGATGCCCTGCTGGCTATTATCCGGCGATACTGCATGGCACCGGTGTAACAATAAGAGGGCAACGCTATGGGAACTCCATTGGTCGGCATCGTGATGGGAAGCGAATCCGATTTAGAAGTGATGCAGGAAGCTGCTGATGTATGCCGGGAATTTGACGTACTGTATGAAATGCGGGTCCTTTCAGCCCACAGAACTCCATGGGACATGGCGTGGTACGGAAAAACCGCTCACCGACGCGGACTTAAAGTCCTCATTGCCGGGGCAGGCGGGGCTGCACACCTGCCCGGCATGTTAGCAGCATTCTCCCCATTACCCGTCATTGGAGTACCCATCCCCTCACGTTACCTTCATGGCCAGGACTCGCTGCTTTCCATCGTACAAATGCCAGCAGGAGTACCAGTAGCAACCGTGGCCGTCGGTGGCGGACGAAATGCCGGGCTGCTGGCAGTACAGATCCTATCAACGACACAGCCAGATCTGCTGGATAAAGTCCTCGCCTATCGGCAGCATCTGATGCAAACCGTGCGGCAGAGCAATGAGTCCAATCCCGCTTTCACTCCGGTTGTCTTGCCCCCAGAGTGGTTAGAGCGTCCACCGTGGGAGTTATAGGCACAATGCACAGCCCTATAGAAACGTTATAGCCCACAGCCAGCGTGGTGGGAGCGGCAATGTATCCCTTTTTTTCCGTGGTTCTATGTACGTATAACCGAGCACGGCTTCTCCCCCGCGCTCTGCGCTCACTGATCCACCAGCACTGGCAAGATTGGGAAGCCATCGTTGTAGATGATGGCAGCACGGATGCAACTCCACTGCTCCTGGCAGCAGCCAGAGCCGAAGAGCAGCGCCTCCGCTTCCTCCGAATCTCTCACCAAGGTCCAGGAGCTGCTCGCCAATACGGCATCCGCCATGCCCGAGGCACATACATCACCTTCTTGGACTCCGACGATGAGTATCTTCCTGAGCACCTGGAATTACGGGCTCGCTATTTGCAGCACAATCCTGAAGCCGTTTTCCTCCACGGCGGCTTTGAAGTAATTGGCCCACCCCTGGTACCCGATCGCCACAATCCTTCTCGCCTAATCCCCATCAGCGAATGCGTCGTTGGCGGAACCTTCGTGATCCAGCGCGCCGTACTGCTCCGACTGGGGTATCCACGGATCCGCTTCGCTGACGACGCTGCCCTCTACGAGCGCGCCCTCCGCGCCGGCATCCAAATCGTCTATGTCCCATTCCCGACCTATCGCTACCACAGAACAACCATAGACTCGCTGTGCACACGGTACGGAAGTAAGTTCCCCAAAAAACACCCACAACAATGAGCCCCCAAGCCCATGCCTCTGATGAAAACGAGCGTCGCCGCATGGCGGAAGTCCTGCGCCGCTTGCATGCCGAATATCCAGAAGCCCGTATCCGTCTGCGCTTCCGCACCCCCTTTGAGTTATTGATTGCCACAATCCTCTCAGCTCAGTGTACAGATGATCGCGTCAATCAAGTCACCAAATCCCTATTCCAGAAATACCGGACCCCAGAGGATTACCTTCGCGTCCCCGTGGAAGAACTGGAGCAGGATATTTATCCAACCGGGTACTACAAGGCCAAAGCGCGCAGCATCCGAGAATGCTGCCGGATCTTGCTGGAACGCTTCGGTGGACAGATACCCCAGAGCTTGGAAGAATTTACCACCCTCCCCGGCGTCGGTCGGAAAACTGCAAACGTCGTGCTGAACGAGTTCGTGGAACCACAAGGAATCGTTGTGGACACCCACGTTGCCCGGGTAGTGCAGAGGCTTGGCTTTGCAACAACAGACAATCGTGAACGGATTGAGTACCGCCTAATGGAATTGGTCCCTCGGTCAGAGTGGGCCCGGTTTGCACACCTGGTGATGGCGCACGGCCGTGCCATCTGCAAAGCTCGAAATCCTCGTTGCCGAGAGTGCACCCTTCGAGACATATGCCCCTTCCCTGAACGCGAATAGTCCAAGCAATGCAGCACTCTGTGCCCCAGTGGCGTGCAGAGTTGGTATTGCTCGCCGTCACACTCATCTGGGGCGGGACATTCGCCGTCGTCAAAAGCGCCGTCGTCGCTACCTCTCCGTTCCTTTTTACCGGACTGCGATTTCTCCTGGCACTATTGCTGATGCTTATGCTATGGCGCGGGGCATTTCAGCGCTGGGATACCCCGACAATCCGCCATGGGCTGATACTGGGAACCCTGTTAGCAGGTGGCTTCTCCCTGCAGACAGTCGGATTGGTACACACGACGGCCTCCCGTTCGGCATTCATCACGGGGACAACCATCGTGCTGGTCCCGTTCTTCCAATGGCTGGGTCAGCGCCGTAGCGTCCAGCCATGGGAGTGGGCCGGTGCCGCCGCGGCACTCTTAGGACTGTGGCAGCTCAGCAATCCCCGATTCGAAGTATGGAACATTGGCGATCTGCTGACAATAGCCAGCACGGTATTCTGGGCTACGTACATCGTTGTCTTGGACTCGTTTACTCGTCCAGCATCCGGAGCCCTGCAGCACAGTCTACGCCTGACACTCCTGCAGTTCGCTGTTACTGCAATCACCGGATTTGGTCTACATACCCTGGCGGTAGTAACTGGATTTCCATCCCAAGGTCAGGGGAATATTGGGCAGAGTTCGTTCCAGCTCCTGTTCGCGCTGGCCTATACAGCCATATTAGCGTCGCTGATTGCAATGCTTTTACAAACACATTACCAGCGTTATACTACCCCGGTGCGGGCAAGCCTGATCTATGCTCTGGAACCTCCTTTCGCCAGCCTCATTGCATGGATGGTGTTGGGGGAACAGCTCAGCCTGCGGGAACTCTTAGGGGCCGGGCTAATCCTAGTGGGAATTGGACTTGCCCAACTCCCGCGAATCCGTCACGCCCTTGCCTTGGAACGATGAAGGCCCCCACGAAAGCCGAGTTGCGCTCCCAAGCGCTACAACGCCGGGCAGCCCTACCAGAAAGGGTCCGTTTAGAATTATCTCACCGTATCCACCAGCACCTGCTTGCCCATCCGTGGCTACAAGTCTCTAATGTCGTCCACACGTATTGTTCCTTCGGCACAGAAGTGGACACACATGCACTCTACCGACGACTCCTCGAGATGGGGAAACGAGTTGCCGTCCCCATCGTCGTAGAGGGGGAAGCAGACCTATACCACGTCTGGCTGCGTCCGGAGACTGTGTTTCGCCCCAACCGTTGGGGCATTCCGGAACCGGAGGTCCCTCCTGCGGTATGGCTCACGGCTGCCGAATTAAGACTGCAACGAACCGACCTTGTGTTAGTCCCCCTGGTGGCCTATGACCAATTCCTCTACCGGCTGGGGTACGGTCGCGGATACTACGACCGATTCCTTCGCTCTGTACCCGCCCAACGCGTTGGTTTAGCCTTTTCCGTACAAGCTATAGAAAGTTTTCCTCACGAACCCCAGGACATAGCCCTGGACGCTGTCATCACTGAAGAAGGCGTGCTGTATTCCCCCGGGGCCTCCTTCCAATAAGCTCGCCACGAAAAACCCTATTTTTGCGATAGTCCGATAGTGAAGCATGCCCATGACCACGGCACCGAAACTTCTCTTGCCTGAGATCCCTAACCTGCACCAACTGGAGACATACCTTCAACACGGAGGCTACGAGGCTCTTCGAGCAGCGCTCCGTATGAGCCCTGATGAAATTATCGAGGAGGTCAAGCGCTCCGGACTACGCGGGCGTGGGGGCGCTTGCTTCCCTACCGGGCTCAAGTGGAGTTTTATGCCCAAGGGAACAGACAAGCCCAAATACCTTGTGGTCAACGCCGATGAGTCCGAACCAGGTTCGTTCAAGGACCGGCAGATCCTGGAACACAACCCCCATCAGCTCATAGAGGGCACGCTCATCGCCGGTTATGCCATGGGCGCGACCAAGGCATTCATATATATCCGCGGAGAGTACCATCGCTGGTATCATTTGCTCCAGCAGGCACTTCAAGATTCCTATGCCCGCGGCTTCGTTGGGACGCGAATGCAGCAGACATTCAGGACCCACTACAGCCTGGATATTGTGCTTCACAAGGGAGCCGGTGCTTACATCTGCGGCGAAGAGACAGCACTGATGGAGTCTATCGAAGGAAAGCGAGGTTACCCCCGGTTCAAGCCTCCTTTCCCGGCCCAACGCGGACTGTGGGGTATGCCCACAACGATCAACAATGTAGAAACCATTGCCGCAGTGCCTCCCATTATCCAAATGGGAGGGGCAGCATACGCTAAGATTGGAGCCCCCGGTCACCCTGGCACAATCCTCTACGGCCTCAGTGGGCACATTAACCGTCCGGGCATATACGAACTGCCAACGGGTACGCTGCTCACAGATCTTCTGTTCGACGTCGGGGGTGGTGTCCCTGGCAACAGGCAGCTCAAGGCCGTTATCCCCGGAGGGAGCTCCATGCCGCCTCTGCGCGGCGATGAAATTGAAGGAGTCCGAATGGACGAAGAATCCCTCAAGCAACTCGGTACCCATATCGGAACAGCCGGCATCATTGCCATGGATGAGGACACCGATATTGTCCGTGTTACCTGGCGCATTGCTCGTTTCTACCATCACGAATCTTGCGGACAATGCACTCCCTGCCGAGAAGGCTGCGGTTGGCTGGAAAAGTTGCTTGCCCGCTTTATCGCCAGGGATGCATCAACACATGAAATCGATCTGTTGGTAGAAATCTGCAACCAGATGGAAGGCAACACAATTTGCGCCCTGGCTGACGCCGCAGCATGGGCAGTGCGAGGCTTCGTCACGAAGTTTCGTGACGAATTCGAAGCTCGCTGCAAACCCAGTCGCGACTTCGTTCCCCTAAATGTCGTGCACGGCCTGCGTCATAGCAACTTCCCTCTGGGACGAGAAGTGCCAACAGCTCCGTGATGCCCCGCCTCGGAATTTTTGGCGGCAGCTTCAATCCTATCCATATTGCCCATTTAATAGTCGCAGACCGCTTTGTCGAGCAACTTGCACTGGAGTATTGCTTCTTTGTCCCGGCTGCACTTCCACCATTGAAACCTCTGCCAGCGCAGGAGCTGGCCCCTGCCAAACATCGGAGGGCGATGGTAGAATTGGCTACCGCCCACCATCCCCTCTTCCGCACGGACCCATGTGAGTTGGAAAGAGGTGGCATCTCCTACACGATAGACACGATCGCTTACTTCCGAAGTCAATTCCCCGAAGCCCAATTCTTCCTCCTCATCGGAGCAGACCAATTACTGGAGTTCCACCTCTGGCACCGCTGGCGGGAGCTTCTTCAACAAGTACACCTTTGCATCGCCCCGCGTCCGGGAGTTTCCGGCCCAGAACTCGACCAACAACTTGCTACTCTGCAGGCCGACGCCATTGTTCTGGATATGCCTCTCCTGGCGATTTCCTCCACAGAAATCCGCCACCGCATTTCCCAGGGCCTTTCGGTCCGATATGTCGTCCCCGAAGCTGTCCGGGAATACATCCATGCACACCAGCTCTACGCTGCTGCATAAGCTGGCACTATATGGGGTTCTGCTGCTGGTTGCCCTGATTATGCTCCTCCCTATGGCGTGGATGCTACTGTTGTCGCTCCGACACTATCCAGAACAATACGCCACCGTGTGGGAACTACTGAGTGCTCCGTCAACCCTGGAGAATTACGCCCTTCTGCTGCGTACAACCAACTTTGCGCAGTATGCGCTCAACTCTCTTATCGTCGCTGGGAGCATCACCGCAGGGAATGTTCTTTTCGGCTTCATGGCAGGGTATGCGCTGGCGCGCTACCGCTTCCCGGGCAAGCCCATCATAGAAGCATCTGTGCTTGTGGTCTTGCTGATCCCCATGCACGTTCTTATGCTTCCGCTGTACCGCATGATGGCCTCTCTGGGCTTGATAGACACCTATTGGGCACTAATCCTGCCGTGGCTGGTTGGCGGGCTCAGTGTGTTTATGATACGACAGTATCTACTGGCACTCCCAACAGAGCTGGAGGACGCTGCCCGGCTGGATGGTGCCAGACCTTGGACAGTGCTCTTCCGCATCGTTCTCCCGCTGGCCCGTCCAGCACTGCTTATGGTGGGTCTGACAAGCTTCCTGACGCATTGGAACTCCTTTCTCTTCCCTTTCCTTCTCACCCAGTCGGATGCCCGGCGCACACTGCCTGTGGGACTCGCTTTTTACATTAGCAGGCAGACCGTTGACTGGGGCCATCTGATGGCAGGAGCCGCAGTAGCAGCCTTACCAGCCATACTGTTGTTTCTGCTTTTTCGCCGAACGTTCCTGCGAGGAATACTTAGTGGAGCCCTGCGAGAGTAGCCTATGCCGCCTGGGGCTGGAGTTGCTCTAATTCCGTCAGCCAGAGACTAACAGTAGCATCGCTGGGCATGCGCCAATCTCCGCGCGGGGAAAGAGCCACCGTGCCTACTTTCGGACCGTCAGGCAAGCAAGAACGTTTGAACTGGTGAGCAAAGAAGCGCCGATAGAAAATCCGCATCCAGCCCAGAAGCTCCTCTTCCTGATAGTCCGCCCCGAAAGCGCGCCGTGCCAACAGAAAAATTTTCCGAGGAGAAAAGTGATAGCGAAGGAGGTAGAAAAGCAGAAAGTCATGCACCTCAAAAGGACCAAGCTCCTTCTCGGTCACCTGCTGAATGCGGTCTCCAGGAGCCGGAGGCAGCAACTCCGGAGAAATCGGGGTTGCGCAGATGTCGCGCAAAATCCGCGCGACGTCTCCAGTAAACACTTGCTGGGCACACCACTGAACAATGAAGCGCACAAGCGTCTTTGGAATCCCAGCATTGACGGCATAGGCTGCCAGATGGTCACCACCGTACGTACACCAGCCCAGAGCCAGTTCGGAAAGGTCGCCCGTGCCGACGACAAGTGCGCCAAGACGATTCGCTAAATCGAACAGAATCTGCATACGCTCACGAGCTTGGGCGTTCTCGTACGTAACATCGTAGCAATCCTCCGGCTGACCAATATCCTGCAGATGCTGCTGTAAGGCCGCAGCAATCGGAATTATATGAAGCGTTGCCCCCAATGCCTGAGCAAGATTTTGGGCATTCTGTTGCGTCCGCTGCGTAGAACCCGGACCGGGCATGGAAACAGCATGTACCCGTGTACGCTCCCAGCCGAGTAAATCCATAGTCGCAGCAGCAACCAGCAAAGCCAGCGTGGAATCCAAGCCGCCGGAGACACCAACAACGACACCCGTGCCTTCCCCAACGTGGGCCAGCCGGCGCGCCAATCCGCGAGTCTGTATAGCAAAAATTTCCTCTGCGCGCTGTGCTTGCTCTTGTGGATTCTCCGGCACAAAAGGGGTCCGAGATAGAGGACGATAAAGCCTCTCGCTCCAGCGCTCAGCAATGCGGAGGGGAACAAAGCGGTAGCGACGCTGCGGGTCTGAAGCTGCGAAGGTACTATTCTGCACTCGGTCCTGCACCAGCCGCTCTATATCTATATCTGCAACAATGAGCTCCGTCCGCAAAGAAAATCGCGGACTCTCCGCCAGCAGGACACCGTTTTCCGCCACGAGACAATGTCCGGAGAAGACCATGTCAGTCGTAGACTCCCATACCCCTGCCGACGCATAGGCGTAGGCAGAGATACAACGCCCCGACTGTGACTGTACCAGCAAACGCCGATACGCCGCCTTCCCCAAGAT
>JANWXA010000219.1 GCA_025055465.1 Candidatus Kapaibacterium sp. | reverse complement strand
GGGGACACAATCACCCGCAGAAACTGGCTGACAACGCTGACCGGCACGTACNCGTTTTGGGAAATGCTCAGCGTAAGTCTTATGCCCAGTTTGGCAGCCGATGGCAACGCAACCCGCTTTATTGGCGGCTTTCGCATTCAACTTGACCTAAAGCAATGGGGCGTTCTTCGCATCGAGGCAAACACAAACCGCTTCCGCGATCCACTTAATCCCGCCCTCAACTTCGATGAAACCTTCCTTCTGGCCGCTTTCGAGCAGCGATGGTAAAGGCATCCACCGGGATTGCCCCTCGGTCACCATCATCAGCCGCCGCAACACCGGCATCCCACTACTGCCTTGCATCGCATATACCCCAGCCGGTACCGCCATAGGCACTGCCGTGTCCACAAAAGTAGATGAGTACTGCTCAAAAAAGTTCAACCAGACCTATCCTACATGCTACCCTCGCCCACCGTTATTTTCCGCATCGAAACAGCCCAGTCATTCATACCTTGGGGAGCTGAATCCTTCTTGTATGTGCCCATATCGAAGTATTCTGAAGTCTGGCTCCTCGTTGCCTATTCCGACTCCCTGCATGGAGCAGTGTTACCTCATTGCTATCCCATAGGTCAATATCGGACACGGCATGCCCACACCGCGGGGTTAGACAATAAAAAGGCCCGCTACCGCAAGGATAGCGGGCGGTTCTGCCTTTCTAATTGAGGTACTCGAGAAGCTACTCGACAACCTCTTTTTTCCAAGTTTGGATGCGAAGTTGCGGCACAAGGCCCCGCGCCGGAGGTTCCCAACTGCCCGTCGGAAGAGCGTAAGGAACGTTTGGGGTCTTCTGATAGGAGATTTCGAGCTCTACATACCGATCCGGCGATGTACCGCGTAGGATGTTCCCCTGAGCATCTGCCTTGACTAAAACCTTTGCCCAGTTACCGTCTTGAGTCCGAAGAACGATAAGAAAACCGCGCCGTTGGTTGTTGAAATTGACCAATGCCTCGGCCAAGGTCGTACTTCCGAAAGCTTCTGTTTCAAAGATTTGATTCAAACTATCTACCTGTTGGTACCGCTGCTGGCGCAGGCGTGCAGTGTCAAGCAGGGTGCGCCGGGGCGACGAAATAGTGTAGGAACTCATTCCCGGCGAACCAATATCCCAGCTTCCGCCCCGAGTGTCCAAACATAGATCCCATTCACTCCCCTGCGCTACTCGCAATGTCCTGGGTCGCCCGTCGGGTCCCTCGAGGTCCAACCCACTGGGATTTGCCGAGGCAGTTTCATAAAGCCGTATCGGACTGCCATCCGGCAGGGTTGTGTATCGGGTTGCGGCTGCCCAGCGAACAATAGCCGCCGTCAGACTCTGAGAAGTGTCCCGAGTAGTGTCACGCCAAACAGCATACAGCTCAAAGCGATAGACTGTGCCCGACCTCAACCCAACGATATCCACGGGTACCCGTGTCCCTAGCGAAAGACTTCCGACCCGACGACCTGTGGCATCCTCATGAACCAGTAGACGGTAAAAACCAAAGTTTGGATTGCTCTCGGAGGGCGAAGCTGTCCATATAAGGCGAACTGTGGAGTCATTGACCGAAAGGGCCTGCAAATTGCTCGGTGGCCGCGGCGGAGACTGCCGCGTTGGCGGCTGCTCAGGAGTCGTTGCCTCCTCGCAACCAAGGAAGAGCCACATCGTCACAATGCTGATTCGCATTCCGCTGAGCCATAGCTCCCGCACACGCATGAACATCCCTGTCGTGCAGTTTGTGGTACTTACTTAGCGACCAAACCGTTGCCAAATTAGTTCGCCAGAGACGTCATAGCGGCGAACCGGTAAGGCAGACGGTACAGCTTTCTCAGGTTGATATGATACCGCCAACTCCACATACCGCTCCGGAGCAGTTCCCTGGACGAGTCGTCCATCCGGACCAGGCTTGATAAGAACCTTTGCCCACGTCGTGTCCACGGACCGCAACACGAAGAAGGCAAGCCCTTTTCCAGAAGGAAGCCGCTCGGGAACTTCCAGCATTACCGTATCCAGCCTGCCAGCTGCCGTATCCAAGGGGGCACTAACCCAAACTTCGTCCAACGCTACAACATCCGGCACAATGTTGCTCCCAACCAACGTGCGGCGTGGATTGGGGTACCACCAAAATAGACTCCCCCGTGGAGAACCAATGCGAGCTTTCCCGTCCACAATTTCAAAGCAAATGTCCCACTCCGCAGCGAAGGACCGCGTCAGAAGTGCTGGAAGCCCCGCTCTATTGAAATTGAGCCCATTTGGACGCTCCGATGGAGCTCCCTGTTCATAGAGACGGATGGGCTCCCCCGCGATATCGGTGAACTGAACAGCGGGCGCAAAGAGCAGGGTCCGAGGTACCGTGCTCAGAGTGTTATCTTTAAAGCGTACCCAGATGTCCAATCCATAGAGCACACCCCTCTTCAAACCGCCGAGTACCTGCTCGTAGCTTGACCTGCGCTCTGTCACCGCTATTCGCCGTACGATTTGCTGGGTCCCCATCTCAACCAGCACCAAGAAGTACTCCTTGAAGGCAGGCAGATGCTCCGATGGTGAAGGTTTCCACCGCACCTTGACTGTGCTCTCATTCACAATTGCCACGGCCGCTTCCGGTACTGGAGAGGCTGACACTGTGTTCGTCGGGTTCAGTGCTGGGTTTTCTTCCACACATCCAGCCAGCACCCC
>JANWXA010000218.1 GCA_025055465.1 Candidatus Kapaibacterium sp. | reverse complement strand
GGGTGCAGTTTCTTGTGGTCTTTGCATGGAGGCGTGTCCGGCAGCGTTTTTTGGTTACAGCAGTCCCCAGCGACGCCGCAAGATCCATTCGGTAGAGAGGGCAGCCAGGGCAAGTACCAGCAGCCATGGGGAATACCACAGCGTCAGCTCCCGCCGCACGGTTGTGATGGCGGGTTGGAATCCCGGTAAACGTTGCAGGAATTCCCAGGCGTAGGCGGCAGAGTCAGCAGTAAACCATGCTCCGCCAGTGCGTTGTGCCAGCGTGCGTAATAGCTCGGCATCAGCTCGGAGCGAGCGTTCTTCTAACCCGACGTCTCCGACACCGAAGCGTCCTCGATCTGTCCCCAGGACTTCGTTGTTGAGAAAGGCCTCACCGGAGAAAGCATACTCCCCACTGGGGAGTCCGGTAAGACTGCCCTGGTACATCCCCGCTCCAAGGGCCTCGAGCAGGACCGTGCGGGTGACATCCCCTGAAGTCAGGCGCACTCGGACGGCTGCCATCTCTACAGGGTTGCCCTGCGGGTCTATCACTGAAGCCAGAAAATGCACGGGCTCTCTGGTAGCGTAGAAGCGCTTCACGGAACGGATACGCACCAGTTGTTCGCCCTCTGTTGCCAGAAGCCACTGGGTGAGGGAAGCAGTGAAGGTTGCGAAGTGGTCCACCAATGGAGTGCGACCTCGAGCCTGGTCAGCAGCGTAGCCCAGGAGTCTCCAGCGGTAGAGCCCATATCCCAAGATGGCGATGCTACGGAGTTGCTGTTGTTGGGCTACTACAAAAGCTTCGCGTGCAGTGCCGGAGGATGTGACAGCCAGCACCTCAGCGGTTGGCTTCGGCTCTGCTAACCCAGCGCGGACGAACAGAGGGGGAAGCTGGTCCCACCCTGTTGCTGAAGGGCTTTCACCAGTATGGAAGAGGGGATGGGTCATGCCGGTGGGCGCCAGCGAGATGGTGGTGTGGAGTTCACGTTCGGCGCTCGTGGTTGAGGATGTGACCGGCAGTGCTGGCTCTATGTAACGAAGTTTTGCCCGATCAGTCAGGGGGCCCGCAAGCCAAGCCAGGGAGGCACCTCGCAAGGCCCGTTCGACTATACTCTGGAGAAGCGATTCAGGTGTAGAGCGAGTGGGAAAATCTACCAAGATAAAGGCATCGGCTTGGCGCAGTATTGCTGGCGAGGGCTCGCCTTCGTAGAAGGAAGTGATGTCCTTGTGCACGAAAGTGGAAAGCTCTATGAGGGGATTCCGCTGGAGTTCACGGCGTAGGAATGCAAAATCAGGGCTGGGAGAACCGGCAAACACGATAATGCGACGCCGTAGACGGACTACCTCTACGAAAGTGCTTGCCTCGTTGTTGCGTAGATTAGTTTCCTGCGGAAGTGAAGCCGCACGAACACGGAGCCGGTGGATCCCCTCGCTCTGTGGATGGTAGTCGAAACGGAGGGTGTAGGACGATTGCTCCGGCCGAATTGAGAGAACTTCCTCGCCTATACGGCGTCCATTTTCCCAGAGTTCCACCCGTACGGTTTGCTGCCCCAGGGACTCGGCTGTCAAGGTAGCGTAGACGGGCGTTTGGCTTCCTAACGGTACGCGGTCGTTAGCGATCAGGCTTTGGACAGATAAGTCTCGTGTTGGCATCGTATCACCCACCAAGATACCCACGATGGGAATTCCCAATGCCTCTGCCTCGCCAAGGGGGGATTCCCCAGCAGTCGCAACCCCGTCGGTTATCAAAAGCACAGCCCGGACATGTGCGTTATGCGCTTCGGAGGCAGCCCAGCGAAGGGCTTGGGCTATGTCGGTTGCAGCCCCATCCAGGGTAAGGGAATCGGGATGCCACTGTTCGAGTGGATGGACAGTGGCGTCGAATCGGGCAAGGCGAGACGTTGGACCGCGCAGCGCTGTATGGAGCTGCAGAAGGGCTTTCCGGTACTGTTCGTCTCGGCTGCCGGAGGCGTCGCGCAGCCGCATGGAGGCAGAGTTATCCAATAGGATAGCTACCTGGGGCTCTTCGTGGTGTGTGGTGAGCATTCCTATAACCGGTTGCCACAGGGCCAGAATCAGGGCAGCGAGAGCGAGGGCGCGGAGGGCTCTGAGCGTCCAGCGCTGTCGCGTGGGGAGTGGAGGAAAGGGATTCCAATATGCCCAGAGGCTGATCCCTAAAGCAATGAAGAGGGTTGTCACAGCCACCCACCAGGGAGTGGCAAAGTTGAGAGTGATCTCGTGCATGGTCTTGCGCCTATCCGAACGACGTATCCTTCGTAATCTTCGTAGCAAGATCGCTAATTTCGCGTTTTGTCGGGGTGTAGCTCAGCCTGGTAGAGCACTGTGTTCGGGACGCAGGGGCCGGAGGTTCGAATCCTCTCACCCCGACCAGGCAAAGGCCAATGCTGGCCAGGGCCTTTCCTTGGGGATCCGTGGAGTCGAACTTCTGCCACCACCCGCATCGCATCGCAATTCGTGATTGCAGGGTCAGAATTCCCGCTTTGATACTTCGAGTATTTGGGGTAGAAGACAGAGCCGGACAGGAACTTTTGGCATTGGCTTCTGTGCAGGCTGGTGTCTTAGGGGTGTTTCCCGGCGGAGGGTGAACGGGCTGAATAGTGATGCAGCGCGGACGTGGTAGTCTGGGGGTGGTAACATAGTAGTTGGAGGCATGGACGGATACGGAGATGAAAGCGTTGCCGCTCGGGGAGAGC
>JANWXA010000217.1 GCA_025055465.1 Candidatus Kapaibacterium sp. | reverse complement strand
CGTTCGACCTCTTCCAACTCAGCAGGCGTGAAGAGTTCTACCATCGGCGCTTTCCAGAACAGTACACTAAGACGCTGCAAAAATACAACCCCGCCAGGGAGCTTGGCTATAGACGGAGTGCACCGAGCCGCAGGCGGAAGGGATAGAGCAATGCGAATCGTGGCGGGTGCGGCCCGAACTCGATCGCTGGCGCCGGCAGCTTGATCACAGCCAGGCTCTGCCGCAGCCAGTTCCATACCGGTGGACCCTCGGGGAGGAGAACGTATGGGTCGTAATCCAACCCTACGATGATTCGGCGCTGCTTGGGGAGTTCGGTGTCAACGTTTCGGGCCCCGTAACCGAGACTTAGCATGAGCCACGCTGGATAGTACCGCCGCCAGTGCTCCGGCAGGAGCTGGTGGAGGTTAATGGAGAGCCAGAACGTGGAGCTGTTGTAGTCATCAATGAAGGTGCCGCTGTGGCGTCGGGGTAAGTCACCGGTCCATTGGGCGGGAATATACTGCCAACGCGGTTGGAAAGCTTGCAGGGGCCGCCAGTAATGCTGCGCCAAATACCAATAGGCACCGACGAAGTTAGTGAGGGCATCTGTCGGGCTGAAGCCCCAGTCACGGCTGAAGCCGTCGTTCACTTCCACGTATGTTTGGTAGAGAAGGCCCAGGAGAGTCCCCCACCTCGCGGCTGTCGGCGGCTCCACTCCGGCTGCCAGGAGGAATTCTCCCCATAGGTACGACATCAAGTACCCGCCATAGATGTGCCCCACTTTGTCCACCTGGAGGGCATAGTTCCAGTCCTCCACTACCTGGAAGGGGCCCGGCACCTTCCACCATGCGTTGTGCTGGATGATGTGGAGTGCCACCATCGTGCCGGTGTAAGCTGTGCCCAGTGCTGCCAGCGTCCACGGATTCGGGGAGCGGGGAACGGTTTGGAGACTACCGGCCAGCGTCACTCGGGGATGCCCTCCAAAGGTTAGCATAGCAGCCGGGTACCTCTGGGCACTCTGCGTGAGGCTTGGGGGTGCACTCTCCGAAGGTGCAAGGGCATCTGAAGGAGAAAGAGACTCTGGCACAGCTACCACTGGCAGCGACACAGCGAGAGCGAGGGAGAGGTATCGGTTCATACTTCCAAGATACGAACTTCGTGGTGGACCACTTCCTTCGGAATCAGCGTGGGAAAGTAGGCTACCACTTCGCTGGGCTTGGGACGGCCGCCAGAGAAACCTGTTACGCCAGGTGGCCCAGTGAGGATGAGCGGTGCTAACTCTCGCGTAAAGCGATCAACCGCTGCATAATCGGGTGAGCGGACAGCGATGCGGAGCATCACCTCATTAGGTTCTATCGGTTTCGCCAGGGGACCATGACAGGCATTATAGCCGACGAATTCGGTTCGGGTTTCCTCAAACTGAAGTCCTAAGCGGCGCAGCCGTTCACGGAGGATGGCATCCGCAACTTGTGCCCGTTGGAGTGCTCCAGGAGCTGAGTACACCAGGGTTCCCACGGCCATGTAGCCAGCGGCGTAGCTGGCAGAGACCTTGTAGAAGGGTGTTGGCGGACGCCCTCTGATTCCGAAGACACGGACGCGGTTGTTGCCCAGGTCTTCTAACCGAATCGTGGTGAAGTCCGCGATGCACTCGGGCGTGATGTACTCGTGCGGATCCGCGATCTCGTAGAGGAGCTGCTCAGCAACGGTCTCACGGGTGACAGCTCCGCCGGTCCCCTCATGCTTCGTGACGATGAAGCTCCCGTCGGGGTACGCTTCTACGATTGGGAAGCCTGGTTCCACGAGGTCCAAGGACGCCCAATCTCCCAAGAAGTTCCCTCCGCTGGCCTGGGCTCCACACTCTAAGATGTGTCCTGCTACGACGCCAGCGGAAAGGAGGTCGTAGTCATTCTCCTTCCAGCCGAACTCGTAGATCATCGGTGCCAAGGTGATGCCGGTATCGGTGGTACGCCCGGTGACGACTACTTGAGCTCCTTGGCGCAGGGCTTCGACGATAGGGAAGGCCCCGAAGTAGGCATTGGCGCTTAGGAGACGATCCCGAATTTCACACAAGGGCTGTCCGGTCTCCAAGTGGCGGAATTCGTAGCCGGCAGCCAAGAGCTTGTCAATGCGGGGCATCAAATCGTCGCCGAGGACAACACCAATACGGAGCTGCCGCAGTCCCAGGGAATGAGCGATCTTGACCAGCTCCTCAGCGGCGGCCATGGGATTGACGCCACCGCCGTTGGTGATGAGCCGAACGTTGCGTTCAACCAAGTAAGGGGCAATGTCCCGGAAGACCGTAAGGAGGTCCCGTGCATACCCAAGCCGCGGATCGCGCTGCCGTTGCTTCTGGAGGATGGACATCGTGACCTCGGCTAAGTAGTCCATCACGAGGTAGTCAACCGGACCGCGGGTCACCTGCAGGAGAGGAGCTGAGAGCCAGTCACCCCAAAACCCTTGACCTGAAGCTATGCGAATCGGGGAGCGCATTGAATGTATATGTTAGCAAAAGGACATGTCCTGTGCTCTGCCGCAGAACACGCAAGCTATGCAGGTGTTTTTGTATAAATTCGTATTGATAGCTAAGGCATTGACAGACATCCCTCATGGGCACGCTTGGGGAGCGGCTGCGCAAGCGCCGACACGAGCTGGGTTTGACACTGGTCGAAATTAGCCCAAAGATTAAGATCCGCTTGCCTATTCTGGAAGCGCTGGAG
>JANWXA010000216.1 GCA_025055465.1 Candidatus Kapaibacterium sp. | reverse complement strand
GATGCATATAAGGCCGCAGCGCTTCTCTGGCTGGGAGCAAAGGTAGGTTATGCCATTGGCGCGGCACGCTCGCGGGGCTTGGGTTGGGTACAGCTGCGTGAATTCCGATCTCGGGTGGATGGGCACTCCGTTGACGAAGAGAGTCTGGTAGGTACGTTGCAGCACATCCCAACTATGGTAGCGCAGTCATGAAGGAATATTTCGTTGCTGTTACCCCACACGGCCCCTTGCGGATGGGTGACCTCAAGCCCCGAGGGGACTATTTCGGTACGCGCTCCTACATTCCCGGAGCTGTCCTTAGAGGAGCCCTTGCTGAGTGGCTCAAGGCACAGGGGAGGGAATCTGAAATCGTATCTCTTGTCGGACGAGTTCGCTTTGGCAACCTCTTTCCATCCGAAGTCGAGCAAGCATGGGGTCTGCCCTTTCCTACAACTGCGTTGGAGTGCAAGCTGGAGGGTGGGTTTCGCTCTACCGCTTCCGATAGAGAGGGCGTCTCTCGGCCCGGCCACGGAATCCGAGACGGACTCCTACTTTTCGTCGCGTATTCAGAACTGGAGACCCTGGGAGCACAGTTTCCGGTTCCCCTGCAGTTACGCTGCATGGCACAGCGTGGTGAGGAGTGCTGTGGGGGACGAATGGAGCGTGTTTCCGGTTTCTACGTGCGGCTGCCTGAAGGGTGGAGGGTGAGAGAGATGGAACGAGGGCTCCTAACAAAAGTGGCGCTCAGCCGCTACCGACGCGCCGCGCAAGAGCAAATGCTCTATCGCGTTTCCGCACTGCGTCCTCAAGGATGCTTCGTCGGGCGGATTTGGACAGACGATGATTCGGTCATAGACACGTTGCGAGAAGCTGTAGAGCACATCGGTGTAGGGGCATTAACAACACGCGGATTCGGGGCAGCACGGCTTCGGGAAGCAAAGCAGGTTTCACTACCATCGCTGGCGGAACGGTTGCGAGAGTTTAACGAAAAGCTCGGAGAAGTCTGGCGTGACCTGGCAGATCTGGCCCGACAAGTAGGCAATGCAGTGCCTGATGAGCCAAGCGGAACCTACTTTAGCGTAGACCTGTTGGCCCCGGCGGTGCTAAACGATACTCAGGGCCTTCCCACGCTCAAGCTCTGTCTTCGGGGTCCCGATGGCTCTTGGCTGGAGCCCATTTGGTGGGCAACACAGCCGACGTTTGTCGGTGGTTTCTCTACAGCGTGGGGATTGCCAAAACCCACTGCCTTAGGGTCTGCTCCGGGTAGCGTGTATGTATTTCGCAGCGAACTTCCCGAAGCACAGCTCGTCTCTTGGTTAGAAAATTTAGAAGCCCACGGCGTCGGTCAGCGCACCGACGAAGGACTGGGCGAAATTCTCGTCTGTCATCCGTTCCATAGGGAGGTGATGCCGGTATGATGCTTGATCCAAGGATACTGCTCGCTATTGAAGCCCAATTGGATAAGCTTGTACAGCGTGCGGAACGATGTGTCATGGATACCAAAGCTGCTCAAAGCAGTACGCAGGAGACGCAGTTCCGCAATCTGCAAAACTTGGCAGCGGCGACAGACTCTGTTCTGGCGTTGGGGAATTTTATCAGCTACCAAATCGGAAGAAAGTATATGGACGCCAACGTCGGGCGCAAGATACTCGAGGATATTGATGAACTCACGCGCTTGGCAGATGAAATTTGTTCTCGCCTAGGCCTAGCTGATGAAAGCCAGAAACGCCGAACTCGTATGGAGCTTATTCGGCTGTATTTGGGGTTTCTCGCGCGAAAGCTTGTGGCGGAGCGGAGGGGCTAAGCAAAAATGTCCATTGCCGAAAAATATCGCCATCTACCGCCGCTGCCGGGCGACCTTCGGGAACGCTTAGGACGGCTGCCGAGCATCTTGCAGCGCCATTCGGTGCGACTGGCATATCTGTTCGGTTCTGCTGCCTATGCTCTCGAGCGGTGTGAGGATGTAGATATCGCTGTGCTGCCCGACGAAGGTTTCTCCTACACGGAACTCTACGCGGAGATCTCGCTGGCCTTAGATACCGATCGCTTGGATCTTGTAGATCTCCGGTTGGCGCCTCCTTATTTAGTAGCGGAGATTCTCCGCCAGGGACACTGCATCCTGGCAAGGTCGGAGGAAGAGCGAGCGCGGTTTGAAATTGGGAAGCACTCCGAGTGGCGTGAAAATCGGCACTGGTGGCTTCGTAGGATGCAGAAGGAGGAAAAAATGGACATTCGCCCAGAATTTCTAATGAAAGCGTTAGCTGAACTTGAGCGCATTGCGCAAGAACTGGAAAAATACCAACAAGCGACCGAAGAGCAATTGGCAACAAACCTGAGCCTGCGCTGGACCATTGAGCGCGGTCTTCTTGCTGGGCTTACTGTTGTTTTTCAAGTCGCGGACCATATCCTCGCTCAGGCGTTTGGGCGAACGCCAAGTAGCTACGAAGAACTAATAGCGGAACTATGCGCCATTGGTGTCGTCTCGGAAGAACTCTATCACCGAATGCGAGGCTCAGGCGGCTTCCGCAACGTGCTTGTGCACGAGTACGTGATGATTGATTTGGCTAAGGTTGTGGAAGCTTTACGCGGCGCTCCTGAAACATTCCGTATGTTTCGGCAAGAGATTCTTCAATGGGTCCAACACCATCTGTCAACGTAGAGGAGGCAGTCATGGCAGACTTTTTCCGTTTTGAAAACCGAACGATCATTGACGCCACACT
>JANWXA010000215.1 GCA_025055465.1 Candidatus Kapaibacterium sp. | reverse complement strand
GACATGCAGAAATTAGAAGAGAAGATAGCTCAGTCGGTCCTTGACGAAGAAGGAAGACCTGTTGGTCGAGAAACAGTACGCCAGCTTGCTGACATTGCTGTGTTCACAGGCAAGCTGGGCCAGTCCATTCGTGATGATGCTCGAAGATTCAGAATCGCTGGTCCAAGCGGTAGCGTGAGCTTTGACAATCTCGTTCGGTATTATGCTGAAATGCTTCGGAGAAATGAAGCGGCCCGCGGGAACACCAACTTGGGGAATATTGATGATATTGCCAACGGCGTTATGCAAAACATCTTCCTCTACCTATTAGGAGTACCGTATATGAGAGGTTCACAGTAACGCTATGCCTATTCGGGTTGTACGCCGCGGTAAACACTACGTTCTGGAGTACTACCCTCGCGTTGTTGATGAGCTAGAGGGTATTGATGAAGAACTGCAGCGAAGGTTTGAGGAGCTTCTTAGGCAACTTCCCGAAGAGGAACATGTCCACTGGAAAGAGAGATTTCGCAGCGACCCAGAGGGAACAATTGCTGAACTCCGGAAAAGAGTGGCAGAGTATAGATGGTCTCAAGTAGGCTCGTGGGGAGAATCTGTTTCCCGGAGTACATATCGGGCTACAGAGGGATGGCCAGAGGGTATTCGGAGTTTTGTTGTGGGATTAGCAAGTGGGGCTGTCGCACCATTAGCTAACCTTGCGCAAGCTCTCGTTACAGACCCACTGCGAACATTTACGACAGTCTTCCAGGGCACAGCACAGACTCTTACAGACCTAACTCAGGGCAAACTACCCCAGCCAGATATACCTACCCTTGAAGCTGCCCAAAGGCTGAGGGAAGAAGCTTCACGGGCCGCCGCTGCAGGTGATGAACAACGCGCCGCTCAGCTCCAAGAACAGGCAGGACTCGTCGAACTGCTTTCAAGTCCTGCGGGAGTTGTTGGTAGTATAGCAGGGCAGCTTATTCCATTCTTCGTTACCCGTGGTGGGCTATCAGCTCTGGGTACGCGGGGACTTGCCCCGCGCGTCCTTACTCAACAAACGAAAACACTAGGGCAAGCCTTTGTCAAATATTCGCCCGAAGCCACACTTGCTGCGGCACAGAGCTATGGAGCCGATCTTCCTGCTGTTGTCCGTGGAGAAATGCCCGGCTATGAGGCAGGTTGGCGCTCTCTTGTGTGGGGGCTGACTACACCACTTGCCATTCACCTGGTTCCCCCATTGGCTCGTGGGGTACCTTTAGGGCAGTATGCAGCAGCCGCCGCAAAAGAAGCTGGGCTCAACATTGGTAGCTATGCACTCAGCGAACTTCCACGCTTCGCCCGCGGAGAACTACCGCCACCCGAGGAAGCAGCAACAGCTATCGGTGCAGGGGTACTCGTCCCATTTGCAGTACGTGGGGCCGAAGCAATTATGGGGAGAATACCCATACCGCGCCGTGTACGTACTACTGAAACCACAACACGAGGGCCTGTCTTCGAAGGAGAAACAACTCCTACCACTCCAAGCCCCACTGAGACAGCTACCGAAGCAAGCTATGATATCATGAGCGAAATATCTCCCGATCCATTACTACCCCCCGATTTTAGTGAAAGAGAATGGTACAAAGTATATCAGAGAGCAAGTAAACAAGAACAGTTAACACCAAGCGCTCGTAGGGCTGTTGAAGACTGGCTGGTAGAAAGCGGTGTACAGCGTTCTGCAGAGGAAAGCGCTTATGAAGCGCTCGAAAGAATTATGGCAAACGACCTAACGCCTGAAGAAGCAGTACGAATTATTGACAATCCCTCAATATCACAACGCTATCGTGGTATTACGATTTCCGAGGACACTCCAGCTCTTAGAGACATCAAGGAAAACCACGAAAGCCTGGTATCTAAAGGTCTACAGGCATTAGAGGGAGAAATTGTCGGACGTGCTGTCCAGACGCTTTGGGATGGGCAGGAAGGCTCGCTCCGTGAGCTTGTAGGCGGGCTGCAATCGAACAAGCAGTCGGCCAACCGCGACGTCGAGAGGCTCTTGCAAAACCCAGAAACCCTTTCTGAATACATTACCGCAAAATACCGTAGAGCTCCAGAGCAAGTTCTCAGTGCTCTTCAAGAGTGGAGTATTTACAAAGCAAGCAAAGAAAGAATTACACCTACCATAAAAGCGCTTCCCCCTGGTCCCACTGAAGAAACTCCACAACGAGTTGCTGCAGAGGAGGCACCCCCTATAGCTTCCGAGGAAGCGTCTACAGAGCTTTATAAGCCTAGAGCAAAAGACTTCCCACTTCTCTCAAAGTACAAGCCCGGGGGCAAGGAAGAACAGTACATCGAAGCTGTTCTCCAAAGGCTTCTTAATCCAGAAGCCCCATTCCCTGTTGCTGCATTAGAAGATGCACGGCAAGAAGCCATTCGGCAGGGCCACCCCGAACCACATCTTGTCGCAGCGCGCCGCTTCTTTGAGGAACTCAACAATACCCCTGGCAAAACCTACGCACAAAAACTTGCGAACCTTATATCGTCTTCGGAACGGTTTCAAACTCCAACCGAGGCAACCGGTCCAACTACTTTCCAACAAAGGCATCAAGCTGCTACTCAGGTATATAACTTTGTTGCCGAAACCCTTCGCCATGCTCGACGTCTCTACCTCGAGGCAGCCCAAAAGCAAGTAGCAAGAGCTACGAAGCCACGTCCGAAGCTGAAGGAGAAGATAGAGCAGCT
>JANWXA010000214.1 GCA_025055465.1 Candidatus Kapaibacterium sp. | reverse complement strand
TCCGTTGTCCCCACAAAGTTCCCCGTTGCCCCATTCCACGCCGTCGTCCCTGCATTCCCCGTCAGCAGCCATGCCCAGTTCCCAATCAACGCCCCCGCCCCAATCCTCTTCACATCCCCACTGCCGTCCAGTAACACAACATCGTCCGTCGCTACCCCCGTCGGCACCTGCCCTAACCGCACCGGCGATATCCCACCGCCCGGCCCCTCCACATGTAACCGCCGCACCGGCGAGGCCGTCCCAATTCCGACCTCCCCACTGCCTAACACCCGCAGCCGCTCTACCCCGTTGGTGCGCACAATCAGATCATTGGCCCCTACCACACTAATCCGCCCTGCCCCACCGCTAAACTCTACCTCGTTGGTGGCCGCCAACAAACTTACGCTCGTCCCTACCACCACCGACGTCCCAAACCGACCCGTCTGCCACCGCTGCCCCACGATCCCCAAATCATACGTGTTGTCCGCCGCCGGCACCACATGCCCGTCACTGCCCCGCACGATCAACCGCTTCGTGTTAGCCGTCCACACCTCCACATCCCCTGCTCCCCCTGTCGTAGCCACCACCAATGTCTGCCCATCCGTTGTCCCCACAAAGTTCCCCGTTGCCCCATTCCACGCCGTCGTCCCTGCATTCCCCGTCAGCAGCCATGCCCAGTTCCCAATCAACGCCCCCGCCCCAATCCTCTTCACATCCCCACTGCCGTCCAGTAACACAACATCGTCCGTCGCCACCCCCGTCGGCACCTGCCCTAACCGCACCGGCGATATCCCACCGCCTGGTCCCTCCACATGTAACCGCCGCACCGGACTCCCAGTCCCTATCCCTACTCGCCCTACCTCATCGATGACTCCCAACACGGTGTTCCCGTTGTCCTCCCACCGCAGCAGCGGTACCCCACTGCCCACCTGCAATGCCCCTGCCGTGATCAATACCTGCGTCGTCTGCGGCGTACCACCACCACCCTCGTCATACACGTGCAGCGTCGCAAATGGATTCACCGTCCCTACCCCGACTCCCCCGCCCTCAAACACTGCCGACGTCGCCCCGTTGCCCATAACGTGTAGCTTCTGCACCGGTGCCGCCGTCCCAATCCCTACCAACCCACTGTTGTCGATCACACCCCACGGCGTCCCAAACTCGTCCAACCACATAAACAGAGCCCCAGTCTGCCCAGGTGGCGTCCCCACCGCTTGCACCACCAGCACATCCCCTCCCGTCGGATTCTGCACATACACCTTCCCCCTCACATCCAGCTTCGCCGCCGGCGTCGTCGTCCCAATCCCCACATCCCCACCGGCCGTCACCCGCATCCGCTCCACGTTGTTCGTCACCACCACCAACGGCTGCGCATTCAACGACCCCAGCTTCTCCCCTCCGCTCAACGTATTTCCTGCCAACAACCACGCTGTTGTCCC
The DNA here is from genome assembly GCA_025055465.1 of Candidatus Kapaibacterium sp. Lineage (GTDB taxonomy): Bacteria > Bacteroidota > Ignavibacteria > Kapaibacteriales > HRBIN21 > HRBIN21. The sequence continues at coordinate 1,306 of JANWXA010000214.1, read as the reverse complement.
CACCAATCCTGCCAGGGAACGCGTTTTGACTACGCCACTGGGATTTACTACAAGAGCTGCATCCAACGTGTTGTCGGTCTGCAGGCCTTGGATACGAAGCGGGTCCGCACTACTGACAACATGCAGCCGGTGCGTTGGTGCAGTCGTCCCTATGCCAACATTGGCAGACGCGGTAGCTCCATTGACCCCTGCTATAGAGCCAATCACGACACTATTGTCCGTCGCAACGAAGGCAAACGCACCAATTGCTGTAGCATTCGTCAAATTAGGACCACCTATGTCAGCTCCGAATCCTATTGCCGTGTTGTAGTCCCCACCCACAAGGCTGGTAAGCGTGTTGGAGCCCAGCGCTGTGTTTCCCTCCCCAGTGATGTTTTGGGAGAGAGCCGTAGCGCCCACAGCAACGTTCCTCGCACCCGTCTGCGTCAAATTCCCTGCTAAACGCCCCACAAACGTATTTTGCCGCGGGGCTGATAAATCCATCGCAAGCCCGGCGCCCTCGCCGAGAGAGACAGACTGGGCACTGTTGAGCACTTCAATATGTCCACCCGTGGTAATACGGACACGATTGATATTGTTCGTGCGAATCATGAGTGGTTGGTTGTTGGTGGTCCCCAGGAAGTTGTTTGCAGGATCGGTGTTTGCATTCCCTGTCAAGGACCAAAAATGTGTGGTACACTCTTCACACGTGTTCACTACCAATGGTAGGGCAGGAACGGTGCCTCCAAGCATAGGAAGCTTACCTCCAGCTATACCATCCTGGAGAGCCGTCCTTTGGCGAGTGGAATGCGACTCGTCTGAGAGCTGCAGATCCGGCGCCGCCTTCCGTTCGCTGAGCCCTGGAGTTGGCAAGGGAGCCCGACCCAGTGAACGCCCATCACAAATGGCCTCCAGCCAATACTGTCGCCCCACCGCCATTCGCAGAGGCTTCGCCATGCCAAGCACAACATGGTAGGCCCCTGCGCGGGTCTCAACTAAATGCTCTTCCTGCCAAACCGGGGTAACCGCCTCCTTTGCCTCGTAGAGGCGAAACTCCATCCGGTAAAGCCCATCCGGTACCGGCTTCCCCGAAGCTGAAAGAGCTGTGCCGCTATACGGAAGCTGCGTTTCTTGTACTGCCTCGGTTGCCCACAGCGTCAGACCTACTAAGGATACAACGAGAGCCAGCGTCGCTATCCGCATGAGGATCCTCGTACGGAAGTGGAACTTCGCTTACACTGAACGAGACCGCCCTCCACCAGAAGGCATATTGTGAGGATTGTATGGGCTTTGCTTCTTTTGGTAGGCAGGATCATCCACACCGTCC
>JANWXA010000213.1 GCA_025055465.1 Candidatus Kapaibacterium sp. | reverse complement strand
CCCCAGCAACCGCATCCGCGCCAAAGACCATGACTGGAACACTCGTTCGTGCACATAGGGAATGTCCACCCCGAGCTCAACCAACTCCGCTACCATACGATGGACGTCAGCCGAGACTTGGGAATGGGCAAAGCCCCCTGTGTCCGTCATAACAGCCGTATACAGCGCAAGAGCTATCTCCTGCCGCTGATAGGGTCCGCCCATCCACTTCAGGAACCGCCACACAATTTCACCCGTTGCACACGCCCGATGATCTACAATGTACAGATCGGCAAAAGGCTGGGGTTCAAGATGGTGGTCGATCACAAGCTTCCATGCTGGAGCTTCCGCGACAGGCCTGGACAGCACTCCTAATCGTTGCAGCTCGCCAGTGTCCACAAGGATAATACCATCAGCAGCAGTAATCCTCTCTGCATGCTCACCCTCAGAATACCGCTGTATTGCCCCCGCCCCAGGCAAAAACTGCAGCGGAACCGGGACCGGGCTATGGAGGACGATGAGTGTCTCTTTCCCTTGCGCCTGCAAGTAGTGCCAGAGGGCTAAGGCAGAGCCAATACCATCACCATCAGGGTGGAGATGGGTTGTTATCACTATTGATCGGCTTTGGCAGAGTAGCCGCCGTGCTCGATCAAACGCGTCTTGCTCGTGCTGTCCCACGCCTTTACCTTTCCCGTCTCACGAGCCGAATGTGTGTAATCTCCGGCGGTGCATTCCACCGGACGGGAATACCAACAGTTCCAATACCCCTCGTCACATACATCCACGTGCGGCTCCGAATGGAGGACCAGTAAGTTCCAGCCAGATACGGAGAAACAATCGCTGCCGGAGCAAGAGCCCACCGCCCAACCTCAGCAAGCACAATCTGCCCACCATGCGTATGCCCGGCAATCACGCCCTCAGCACCCAAAAGCGCGAGATGTTCAAAGTAATATGGGCGATGACATAGGACCAAGCGGGGCGAAGGGCTTCGTTGAATTTGACGCTCCCACTGGCTAAGAACCCCATCAGGATCTTGGCCATGCTCAATGTAATCAGGCAATGCACGGGCATAGAAGTCATCGATTCCGGCAAGTGTGATGGTCGCCCCATCACGTCCGACCTCAACGGCTGCATTACGGAGCAGCGATATCCCCGCTCGCTCGATTTCGGAGCAGACACGCTCAACCTGACCAGAGAAGTAATCGTGGTTGCCAGTAACGGCGAATACCCCCATGGGCGCTTTCAATCCAGAAAATGCTTCCACGAAGGGATAGATTTCCGCGGTGCGGTTGATAATGAAATCGCCCGGGAGCACAATAAGGTCACACTGGAGCTCCTCCAGCTCGCGCCGGTATTCCTCCATCTGCGACCGCTGCATGAAGGGGCCGGAATGCACATCGCTGATGACCCCAATGGTCATGCCCTCCAACTGTGGCGGCAACCCAGATACAGGAAGCTCTACATACTCCACATACCCACGCCGGCGCTGCGTCGTCGCTAAAAGCTGAGTGGAGGCGGCAACGCTGAGACCACCAAGTACAGCAAAGCGCAAAAAATGCCGCCGTTCCGGCTGTGTTTCCAGTGGTGGACTCCCCCACCGCAGAGAGCGTACAGACTTTTTCATCAACCGCCAGAGACTTAACCCAATCCCTCCAAGCATGACAGTAAGCCCCCAAACCCATGCAACATACCACAGAGACGGTGCGAGCTCCAGCGGCAGTTCCTTGTAGAGCAAGAGCCCGTAGATGAACGGCGCATGCGCCGTTCCCACAATCCCGCCAACTATAGCCTTACCCCACGGAGTCCCCCGCCGCCAGAGTTCAAGCCACCCAGGAAGCTGTGCCACCACGAGTCCCAGAAGGCCGGCCACAGCTACCCACAGTGCTATCGGTCCACTTGGCATTCCTCGACACCGCTACCGAGCACTGTAGACGAACAGCAGAGCAACTCCGTGACTATACACGCCAAGCACGCACTGGCTCGCCAATATCCACGCGCAGATGGAGTGCCGCATTGCCATTGCGACAAGCAATCTCCAGGAGACCGTCACTGCCGACATACGCACAAAACTCTCCCTCATCAACATCGGCAAACGTCCGGCTCAGCCCAGAGATAGTGTGTGAACTGACGGTAACACGCCAACGCGAGCGCTCTTCTGGTGAGGAGCCAATGAGCAATCGCTCAGCCGGCAACGAGGTGATTAAATTTCCAAAACGGTCTATATGCAGGATCTCTCCAACCCAGACGCTTCCCTGGTATTCGCATCGCGGCGGTAATAGCTGCTGTAAGGTATGCGGTTTTATCTCCGGTCCCAACTGCTCCAGGCAAACGCCCAGCGCCAAATACGCCGCAGCCGGGGCAAAGATGTCACGTCCATGGAACGTTGCACTGATCTCCGGAAGCCGATAATCAGGATTTTCTAACACCACCGCGCGCTCAACCCCATAGCGGTGTACGAGAAAACTCAAGAGCCCGTTGTCCGGTGCCACAAAATACTTATGGTTGATTTTCACTGCTACTGCTCGGCGCTCCGTGCCAACGCCGGGATCTACCACTGCAACAAAGATGGAATCCTCGGGAAAATAGGGTTCCGCAACCCAGAGGGCATATGCGCCCTGCCGGATCTGCTGGGGACGAACAGAGTGGAGCAAATCCAACACCGGTACTTGCGGTGCAATGCGAGTAATCACGCCCTTGAGCACCCCGACATAGGTGTCCTGTAGGCCATAGTCAGTCAGCAGGACAACGGGCCCTCGCTTTGTCATAGACCCTCCGAT
>JANWXA010000212.1 GCA_025055465.1 Candidatus Kapaibacterium sp. | reverse complement strand
TGGGTGATCACGGTGGTCGGCACCCAGGCTGAGGCTCATCGTGATGTCGGAGGGGGGAAAGAGTCTTTGGCCATCGCGAGTGTAGGTGTACAGACGCTCGTACTGGCGCAGAAAAGGTAGCACTGCGGGGAGGGTGTCGACGACGGCGGCTGCTTGTCGGTAGTTTACCGGGCGCTCTGCACGGATATCCAGTGCAAGCTCCGTTGTGGTCATCCACGTCCAGGGGGCAAATTCTACGGGCAGGCGCATCTGGAAGACGAGAGCTTCCAGCCGCAAGGGGGAAGCTAACAGGCGAATACCGTAGCTAAGTCGGGAGCTGAGTCCTATGCGCCGAAAAATGTACGGAAGTAGAATTCCGGCACCGAGCTGGAATTCGTACTCCAGTTGCTTACGCTCCCATGCTCCGAAAGGATCCCGCAGACTTATCTGCCCCAGCAGCTGTCCTTTCTCAGCTCCGCCCAGAAGGTTGGCGTCGGATAGCTGTGCTTCTACGCCTACATTTGGGGCGCTCTCCAGCGGTGTTCGGTATACGGCAGTGCTGAGGGACGCCTCTTGGAAGCGACGGTAGCGCGTGGACACAAGTAGCTCGACAGTGCCTTCCGCAAGATTTGAAGAGAGGGTGTCAACGCGGACAACTTCGAAGACCCCGAGCCGCAAGAGCCGCAGGCGGGTACGTTCGACTGCTCGGAGATCGTACCACTGTCCTGAGGAAAACTCCGTACAGAACTGACGTACCCGTTCAGTTAGAGGCGGCGTGTTGGTGGTGGCTTCGACGAAGCGCGCTTGTCCGAAACGGAGTCGTGGCCCCGGAAGGAAGTGCACGACAATGCTGTCGGCGTTGCGGTCGGGAAGAATGTGAATCTGTGGACGCTCATAGGTGGCGTGTGGGTAGCCGTGCTCCCGCAGGACGGTCCGGATAGCCTCGACTTCTTCCAGCAGAGCGGCTTCGCGAAAGCGCATGCCTGGACGTAACCGTCGGTAGCGGCGAACCACCTGTTGAAGTTCCGGGGGGAGCTTCTCCAGACCAAGGTAGACGAGAGTATCAATGCGGGCTGCCGCTCCTTCGGTGATAAAAAAGTGCACAACCCGATTGCCTTCTGGGGTTGGTTCGCTATGAGCATTTACCTGGACCCAGTGGAAGCCCTGTTGGATGTAGAAGCGGCGGAGCACTTCTGTGTCGGTCTCCAGTAGGCGTGGGTCAAGGGTGGGCAGCCCTGTTTCTAATTCAGCCAGCCGCCGTTGGAGGTGGTGCAGCAGTGTAGGAGGGGTAGAGGGATTGTGCGCAAGTTGCTCGGCATAGAAATTCAGAATGCGATGGAACGGCCCGCGAGTAGCTGCTCTCACTCGCAGTAAGGCTTGTAGTTCTTCGGAAGGGAAGGAAGTGTTTCCATGAAACACTATACGCTCGACAATCTCTACTCGCGGGCGGTGTGGCTGTGCCTGTGATGGAAGGAGGCTACTGAGGATGCATAGACCTACCCACTGTCGCACGGAGGGGGTCATCGGCAAAAAGGTTGGTTCTCGCCGCGCCCTGCCACACTAATATTCCTCTTCCTCTTCGTCCTCGTCGAAGTAGTCGGGCGACTGGTAGTCTTCCCACTCAGGCCAGATGTCTTCGATGCTCTCGTACACGGTGTCGTCGTCGGGCAATTCCCGGAGGTTTTCTATCACCTGCCACGGCGCACCGCTGCGTTCTGCGTAGTCCAGAAGTTCTTCCTTCGTTGCTGGCCAGGGCGCATCCTCTATCCATGCCGCTAATTCTGGAGTCCAAAACATGGTCGCCAGCACAGGCTGAGCAACATACTTAAGATCATGGCAGCGGCGATAGTCGGACAATCCGCCAGCCTTATTGTATCTTCGCGTTGCATTCGCCTCTTTAGAGGGAACCTCGAGCATGCTTAGCCTTACTCAACAGCGGTTATCCAATGGATGCGAAGTCCTTGTCGTACGCCTGTCTCGGGTCCCGGTAGTGGCCCTCGTTGTGCTCTATCGTGTAGGGTCTCAGGATGAAGCACCGCATCAGGCAGGACTCGCTCATCTGGTGGAACACTTGGCATTCGGCACTTCTGCCTATCTTGCACGGGAGGAGTTTGACCTATACTGTACCGACGCTGGGGGCACAAACAATGCCATGACTACTTACAGCTACACCATCTATACAATGGTGTTGCCCCAATATCAATTGCCGCTGGGGCTGTGGCTGGAAGGAAGCCGGATGCGGGCATTGAATTTTACCGAGCAGGAGTTCATTACACAACAGCATGTGATTTTGGAGGAACTTCAGGAAACGGTATACAACCAGCCGTATGCACGTTGGAGGGACATTCAGGCTCAGAATGCGTTTGCTCCCCACTGCCCCTATCATTGGACTGTTCATGGCTCTCTACAGACTGTGGCAGCCTTGACAGTGCAGGACGCCCGTGAATTTTCTCGGCGGTACTACCGGCCTGACAATGCTGTCGTTTCTATCTGTGGTGACGTGGACCCAGCGTACGCGCTCGAGCTGTCTGAACGCTTTCTCGGTAATATTCCCAGTGAGTCGGGATTGCTTGTACGCCGGGACTTCTCCCCGGAGTGTCGTCGGGGAGATGTCGTAGCAGTTCTGCCAGATGCTGTTCCGCTATCGGCGGTGTTTCTCTCGTTCCATTGCGGGGGCTATGTGGCGCCGGAGTTTCTGCAGGTGCAGGCTCTCGCAGACATCCTTGGCGGGGGGCGCAGCAGCCGGCTTTATCGCGCACTCTTGCTTCGGCAGGGGCTTGCCTCGGATGTGGGAGCTTTTCTGGATGCT
>JANWXA010000211.1 GCA_025055465.1 Candidatus Kapaibacterium sp. | reverse complement strand
GGCACGGCAGTACCAGTCGTAGCCCAAGCGCCCGACCAACCGCAGGCGGTTTGGATCAATCCGGCCATCCACGAACGCGGACTCAGCGACGTGGAAGAGCACCACCTCCAGGATCACCAGGTTGCCGTTCCCACCGCGGTCGCGTGCCAGCGGGATGTGCTCCAGCAGCATGCACTCCATGATGTACGGCGACTCCGCCACACCCGGAGGACGCACGCGGTGGCTGGGTCGCTTCGTCAGGCCAGCTTTGGCAAATTCATCCACCCCGTACTCATACTCCGCCGAGGCCAGGTTGACCCGCTCGGCAATCCACGCCGTCACGACGCTGATAGTGCATTCCCCAGTCTCCAACAGGTTCCGCAGCGTATCCTTCGGCTCCATCGTGCGCAGGGAGTGCGCTGGGCCGATGGCGACGATTGGCGGATGGGAGGCGAAGGCGTTGAAGAAGCTGTACGGGGCCACATTGACTCGGCCGGTCCTGTCCTGCGTCGCCACCAGCGCAATCGGCCGTGGGGCAATACCGCTCAAGACCAACTGGTGCCGCTCCCGGTACGAGAGCTGCGCCGGATCAATTGTGCGCATAGCGTCCTACGCCATCTCCACAAGCTCTAAGGGCAAGGCGTGGAGGAGTTCTCCATCAACGGCGCCACGGAACTGCTGGAAGTTCTCGGCAAAGAGCCGCTGGAGTCGGCGAGCGGCCTCGTCGTAAGCGTTTGGGTCCGCCCAGAGCTGCCGCGGCTGCAGAATTTCCTGCGGTACGCCTGGGCAGCTCGTCGGGACCTCCAAGCCAAAGAAGGGCTCGCGCACGTACTCCACCTCCTCCAGCGCTCCGGTGAGCGCTGCCCGCAGCAGCGCCCGCGTATGAGCAATGCTGATGCGGTGCCCCACCCCGAAGCCACCGCCAATCCATCCCGTATTGACCAGCCACACGCGGCTCCCGTGGCGTTGCATCCGCTCCGCCAGCATTCGAGCGTAGACCCACGGGTAGTGCACCATGAACGGGGCTCCAAAGCAGGTGCTGAAGGTAGGCACCGGGTCTTTGATCCCTCGCTCCGTTCCGGCAACCTTCGCCGTGAAGCCGGAGAGGAAGTGGTACATCGCCTGCTCAGGCGACAGCCGCGCAATCGGTGGCATCACCCCGAACGCGTCGCAGGTCAGGAAGAAGATGTTCCGCGGATGCCCGCCACGGTTCTCCGGGACGACGTTCTCCATCATGTCTCGCGAGTACGAGCCCCGCGTGTTCTCCGTGATGCTGGCATCGGCGTAGTCTACCTCCCGCGTCTCCGGGTCGTAGACGACGTTCTCCAGAATCGTGCCGAAACGGCGGGTCATCGCGTAGATGATGGGCTCTGCCTCAGGCGAGAGGTTGATGACCTTGGCGTAGCAACCATTCTCGAAGTTGAAGACCCCATCGTCACTCCAGCCGTGCTCGTCGTCTCCGATGAGCGCCCGCTCTGGGTCGGCAGAGAGCGACGTCTTCCCCGTCCCCGACAGTCCGAAGAAGAGAGCCACATCCCCTTCCCTGCCAACATTGGCGGAGCAATGCATTGGAAAGACGCCCTGGAAGGGCAGGAGGTAGTTCAGCACGGTGAAGACCGTCTTCTTAATCTCGCCGGCATAGGCTGTACCGGCAATGAGCGCCATCCGCTCGGCGAAGTTGAGGAGGATGATGGCCTCTGAGCGTGTCCCATCCAGCTCCGGTACGGCCTTGAAGCCTGGAGCATGCACGATGGTGAAGTCGGGCTCAAAGGACGTATCGCCAGGGTCAGCCGCGATGAACATGTTGTAGGCAAACAGGCTATGCCATGCCTGCTCGGTCACGATACGGACACGGAGCCGGTAGCGCGGGTCGGCCCCACCATAGCAATCCCGCACGTAGAGCGGCCGCCCCTGGAAGTAGGCCTGTAGCCGCCGCTTGAGCCGCTCAAAGCCGTCGGCGGAGAAAGGACGGTTGACCCTCCCCCACCAGATGTGCTCGCGGTTGGCTGGCTCCTCGACGATGAACTTGTCTTGCGCGCTACGCCCCGTGTACGGTGCCGTACAGGCAATGAAGGCCCCCTGCGCCGACAGCACCCCCTCCCCCCTCCGGAGTGCATGCTCGTAGAGCTCGGCAGGCGCCAGGTTGTAGTAGACCTCCCCCACGTTGTGGAAGCCCTGCTGGAGGAGCCACTGCCGTAGTGAGTCCGGCGATTTCATACTCCCTACTCTTACTGAGGCACGAACCCGTTGCGGCGCAAAAATCAGACTTTCCGGCCAAACCTCAGGCGGTGTAGCTTCATTATCCCGTGCCGGCTTGCTGCCCCATGCACAGCCTCATGGTACCGGAAGGCATCCCCCTCCTTCTCCGAGGTAGGGGGTTGCTCCAAAGGAGGGAATTGTGTATTTTGCGTATAGTTCTTTGTCCTCCTTTGAGAACTCTGGTGAGCGAGGGCAGCTTGACTACAGCGCCGAACAGTGGACGGACAGCACTCTGACGGGAAAGCGGCGCAGTATTGAGGGGAGCAGTTGTAGGAAGGCGCCATCCCACCCCGCAGTTCCTCTGAGCAGGCAAGAGCGCTGTATACGTCCAACAATCAAGCAGGAGTTACTATGGTGCACCGACTTCTGTTGTGGGGTGTAGTGCTGTTTGCGGCTGCCCTCCCAGCATGGGGGCAATTCAACTGGGATTCGGATGGTAATACTGTTGGGGCTAACGACGTACTGGGCTCCACAAATTCAGCCCCACTGCGGCTGATTACCAACAACACCGAGCGGATGCGGATTCTTGCCAACGGGAACGTGGGCATCGGGCTGAC
>JANWXA010000210.1 GCA_025055465.1 Candidatus Kapaibacterium sp. | reverse complement strand
TCCTTCGATGATAAGGACATCTCTACGGAATACTCAGCCCTCCGTTCAACCGTGGTAGCAAACGAAAACAAGTGGATCAAGTTCCCCCTCAATGAACCTGCCGAGGGCAAGCGACGCTCACAGATAGAGGAGTTCATTCTCTACAACAATGGTCCGGGGGTGCAACACATAGCGTTAGAGTGCGAGAACATCGTCCAGACTGTACGCCAGCTCAAGGCCAATGGGGTGGAGTTTCTTCATACTCCAGTGACCTACTATGACATGCTAACTGAGCGCGTTGGCGCTATTGACGAAGACGTTGCCTCCCTCCGGGAACTCAACATTCTCGTAGACCGAGACGACAAGGGATACATGCTGCAAATCTTCACGAAGCCTGTGCAAGATCGCCCCACGCTCTTTTACGAGCTCATACAACGCAAGGGTGCTGAATCCTTTGGCAAAGGCAACTTCAAAGCCCTGTTCGAAGCCATCGAGCGCGAGCAAGCTCTCCGAGGGAACCTCTAAGGGTCGCCGCTATCAGGGCGGGGGAGTCCCTACCCACTTGTATGTCCCAACAAGCTCGCACACGCAATGGCGGCAGAAGTGGTTGTCGCAACCCCACAGATTCGTGACCAGGAAACTACGCCATTTTTTGAGTCTGTCAATCGCAGTTTTACTAAAGCGGCGCTCCTGTTAGACTACCCGCGAGGGCTGCTGGAACAGATTCGCGTCTGTAACAAAGTGTATTACATGCAGTTCCCGGTTCGCATTCGCGGAGAGATCCAAGTCATTCAGGGTTGGCGTGCCGAACACAGCCACCACCGGCTGCCGTGCAAGGGCGGCATTCGTTACGCAGAGACTGTGGACCAAGACGAGATCATGGCACTGGCAGCATTGATGACCTATAAATGCGCCATTGTCAACGTTCCTTTTGGCGGGGCCAAAGGTGGCATCAAAATCAATCCTCGAAACTACACCGAGGAAGAGCTGGAGAGAATTACCCGGCGTTACACTGTCGAGCTCATCCAGAAAAACTTCATTGGCCCTTCGCTGGACGTCCCAGCACCGGACTACGGTACTGGACCACGGGAAATGGCGTGGATCGCTGACACCTACATGACTTTCCGCCCGGATGATATCAACGCCTTAGCCTGTGTTACAGGAAAGCCCGTGGAGCAGGGCGGGGTTCGCGGACGTACCGAGGCGACAGGCCTGGGAGTCTATTTCGGCATGCGCGAAGCACTCTCTATCCCAGAGTTAGTTCGCCCCTTGAGGCTGAACCCCGGTCTTGAGGGAAAGCGCATCATCGTCCAGGGCTTTGGCAACGTAGGATACCACGCCGCAAGATTCTTGCAACAAGAGGGCGATGCTGTTATCACTGCCGTCGTAGAATGGGATGGCGCTGTGTACAATCCCAATGGCATAGATGTACAGGAGCTAGCCCAACACCGCAAGGAAACCGGCTCTGTCCTCCACTACCCCAAAGCCAAAACAATCCCGTTGGAGGAGCGTGACAGCGTCTTAGAGTACGAGTGCGACATCCTACTGCCAGCAGCATTAGAATCACAAATTCACCGATACAACGCTCCCCGGATTAAAGCCAAGATCGTCGCCGAGGCCGCTAATGGCCCCGTAACGGCAACTGCAGAGGAAATCCTCCTCCAACGTGGTATCCTTGTGCTGCCCGATATCTTCCTCAACGCCGGAGGGGTAGTCGTCTCCTATTTTGAATGGCTCAAAAACATTGCTCACGTCCGCTTAGGGCGGCTGGAAAAGCGCTTTGAGGAGCGCACGAACCAACGCCTGGTGGACATGGTAGAGCGCCTGACAGGGCAGTCCCTAACATCGCTGGAACGCCAGCTTCTCCAGCGCGGTCCAGATGAACTGGACTTGGTTCGCTCGGGGCTGGAGGATACCATGATCGGAGCATTCCATGAAGTATGGGAAATTTACAAGAGCCGAGCGAACGTGCAGGACCTGCGCACAGCCGCCTTCATCTGCGCTATTGATAAAATTGCCACTGCATACTTCCAACTGGGCATCTTCCCCTAAGCGGCAGGGAGTCTGATCTCTGCCTCCTGCACTTCATCGGGAAGCTTGATCCGTCCGTTGGACGGGGAAAGAGGCCCCATGTTTGTGTGTACACTAAGCGACTGTTCTCCAGTACTACAAAAGCGAAGTACACGGCGCCGTCCCCGCCAACGACATTCCACTGTTATAGCTTCAATCCCATCAGGCAACCAGGGGGCAAGGGAGAGCACATCATCTTCTACCCAAATTCCAGCGAGCTCACGAAAGAGTAACTGCAGTAGCTCTGACCAATTCCACAGCAAGATCCCCACCTGTGGACAGGGTGGGACTGGACGAGGACCGTAAAATTCGAACCACGCCCCCGAACGAGCCTGAGGCAGTGCTAATAACCACTTCAGCACCCGCCAGACATGTTCAGTGCTGCGTGCCTTCGCATACGCTCGGGCAATAAGCAGAGAAGCCAGAGGCCACGGTCCGGGCGAATCCGGCTCTGAACTGACGTGATAGCGTCCATATCCACCACCGTCCCATCGCTGATTCCAGAGGTCTTCCATTGAGTGCAGTGTTCGCCGAGCAAGTAGAGAGCAAGCCTCGACCAGACCTAAAGTAATAGGCAAGACAGCAGAGGCATCGGGGTTTAGCCAGTGGCGTGGTTCTGTCCGCAGCGGGACCCCTGGTGGAATTGCCGGATGGTCCTGTGGAAAGAGCTCCCATTGAACTTCTCCCGTAAGGCGTCGCCGCTTGACGAAACGCCCACTTTCTACAAGGCGGTACCGCGGATGGGAAAGTAAGGCTCGCCGAAT
>JANWXA010000020.1:14939-15179 GCA_025055465.1 Candidatus Kapaibacterium sp. | reverse complement strand
GTGTTCGGGCAAGAGGCTTTTCCACGAAAGCGTGCTTCCCGTGTTCCAATGCTGCGCAGGCGAGTTCGGGGTGGACATCTGTCGTGGTGCAGATGTCTATGACGTCAATGCCTTCCAAGTGCCATAGATCATCCAAACGGTTCGTGGCATAAGGGATACCGAACCGCTCGGCCACCAGCCGGGCTTTAGAGCCCACACGGTCACAAACCGCAACGAGATTGACTCCAGGTAGCCGCTTCA
>JANWXA010000020.1:0-14929 GCA_025055465.1 Candidatus Kapaibacterium sp. | reverse complement strand
CCCAACCAAGGCTATGCCAAAACGTTCCATGACAGCAGCTATGCCAAGTAGTTACGCAACAAAACTCGGCAACTTTCTTCAAATAGAACACCAGGGGAGCAGGGGGGATTTCCGTAATTTTGCAAATACTGTTGCGTTTTGCTCGAGGGAGGAGCCCATGTTGTCAAGATGCTTGCTATCTGTTATTCTCACAGGGACTGTGTATGCTCTGGCACAGTCGCCACTTCGGCAATGGACCACAGTAGGTGTGTGGGGGGCTGTAGGGGCAAATCTTCATGCTCCGGACGTGCGTATCCTTAGTGGAACGTACAATCGGAGTGCGACTGGGGTAGGGTGGGGGCTGGGTGGTTCAGTTTCTTTCCCACTGAGTTCGGGGATCGGTTTGGGGGTTCGGGCAGGATACGAGGCATTGGGGGCCGAGCTGCGATCAACGGCTGATTCTACGCTGGCCACCAACTTGGGGGCTGTGGAGTTGTTTCCACATGCTCTGATATGGTTGGGGCGCCTCTACATCCCCGTAGGAGTTGAGCTTGGAATCGGGGCGGGGGCATCCTATCAACTGCAGGGACAGACAACGTGGCAGGATATTCCGGAGCAGGCCCTACGCGTAGCTCTGGGAGGGGGAGTCGGTTGGGCAATTCCACTGAGCCAGTCTGTGACTCTGGCACCAGAACTGGGAGTCCGAGTCCCTCTGACCGATATCTCCTCAGCTACTCAATGGAAACCTTGGAAGGTAACTCAGGTGAGACTGACTCTCGGCCTCCACTTTAGCTTTCCGAAAGCGCGGCCATTGCCGGAGCCCGAGCCCGAAGCGCCGACAGTTGCCCTCAGCCTGAACGTTAGCCGTTTACGGCTTGAGGAAGTTCGTTTGACGGAGTACTTCCCGTTGCTGCCCTATGTCTTCTTCCCAGAGGCTTCCTCGACATTGAACGGGAGCGAGTATAGGCTGCAGGCATCAAAGGCAGAATTCAGTCCGGACAGGTTACCAATGGATGCGCTCAGTGTCAACCGCTCCCTCCTGGATATTGTGGGGAAACGTTTGACCGAGTACCCGAATGCTCGGCTTACGGTAACCGGGACAACAGACGGGCGTCAAGAGGCGCGCGACACGGAATTGCCGCGGGGGCGGGCAGAGTGGGTCAAGCAGTATCTGGTAACTTCTTGGGGTATTGAGCCAGGACGCATCGCTGTCCAATCTCGGAGATACCCGGAGAAGCCCTCTGCCAGCCGCTCTCTAATTCCGGAAGATCGCCGAGATGGGGATGCTGAGAACCGGCGAGCTGAGCTGAGCGCGACGATTCCGGAGGTCCTTTCTCCGCTTCCGCTTACCGCAGACAATCAGCTCTACGCCGAGCCGGAGGCACTTTCGTGGGAGGCACGCGTTACAGGGGGAGCCCCGATTGCATCGTGGGAGCTTGTCCTGAGCCAGGCGGGGCAAACAGTGGAGGTCCTGCGGGGGCAAGGCCAGCCCGGAACGCCGCTATTGTGGCGAGTACCTGCAAGCAAACTGCGAGCTGGCGAATTACCTCTGGAGTATGTTTTCCGTGTCACCGATGCCCGTGGGCGGACGGCGCAGACAGTTGGTTCCATTCCAGTGGATTACATCTCCAGCTTGCGGAAACGTGCGGAACGCTTGCCCGATCGGACGGTAACTCGGTTCAGTCTGGTGCTCTTTGATTTTGACAGCGATGCTCTTACGCCGAGTAATCAGCAAGTGCTGGAGCAGTTAGTGCTGCCGTTTGTACGTGCAAATTCTACTGTCCGTGTTGTTGGTTATACTGACCGTATTGGGGAAAGGGACTACAACCAGAACCTTTCATGGCGGCGCGCTCAGCGCGTGAGGGATTTCCTGGCCGCCCGGGTGCCGGCAGCGCGCTATGAGGTTGCGGGCTACGGTGAGAGTCTCCTTCTCTTCGACAATAACAGCCCAATAGGACGGCAGCTGTGCCGGACGGTTCAGATTACTATTGAGACGCCCAACGCAGCTCCATGACGGACTGGACAGGCTACCAGTACCTACCCCTGCTCAACTCGCCGCAGGACTTACGGAAGCTGCCGGAAAACGCTCTGCGGGATGTGTGCGCGGAAGTTCGCCGCTATATCATTGACGTCGTGACCCAGGTTGGTGGACACTTCGGCGCCGGCTTGGGCGTGGTGGAATTGACGGTTGCTCTTCACTACGTCTTCAATACTCCGGAGGACAAGCTCGTCTGGGACACAGGGCATCAGGGGTATCCACATAAAATCCTTACCGGGCGCCGTGACCAGTTGTGGACAATTCGGCAAAGGGGGGGTATCTCTGGCTTTTTGAAACGAAGCGAGAGCCCTTACGACGTCTTTGGGGCTGGACACGCCAGTACAAGCATCTCTGCAGCCCTGGGAATAGCCACCGCCCGAGATGCGCTAGGGCAGAACTTCAAGGTCGTCGCCATCGTCGGCGACGGTGCAATGACAGGTGGATTAGCCTATGAGGCGATGAACAACTGTGGCTTGCAGAAGCGAGACCTCATTGTGGTCCTCAACGACAACCGAATGTCAATCGCTCCGAATGTTTGGGCACTGTCTAATTACTTTACCCAGCTCTTTGCTTCACCACTTGGTCTGAAGGCCCGCAAAGCCGCGTGGGAGTTGACTGAGCGAATGGATGAGGTTGGAGACCGGCTTCGTCAGCTCCTCTCCCGTGTCGAAACCGGTGTCAAAGCGGTCATCACCCCAGGTATGCTCTTTGAGGCGCTAGGCTTCAAATACTTTGGTCCAGTCAACGGGCACAATGTTCAACTCCTTGTACGCCTCTTCCGCTCGTTGAAAGAGATGCGGGGACCGGTGCTGTTGCACGTTATTACCCAGAAAGGAAAGGGATACGCTCCTGCCGAGCAAGATAAGCAGAATCTTCATGCCATCGGCAAGGTTGACAAAATCACTGGCAAGCCAGTTGCTGGTACCAGTAAGCCGAAGGCGCCGCTGTACCAGGCCGTTTTCGGGCAGACAATGGTGGAGCTATGCGAACAAGATGCCCGTATCGTTGCCATTACAGCGGCGATGCCTGACGGCACGGGCCTCAATATCCTCCAGGAGCGCTTTCCAGATCGTGTCTTTGACGTCGGCATTGCAGAAGCCCACGCTGTTACCTTTGCCGGTGGGCTTGCGGTACAGGGGATGTTGCCCGTGTGTGCTATTTATTCTACGTTCCTTCAGCGGGCTTTCGACCAGATTGTGCACGACATTGCTCTCCAACATCTCCATGTGGTCTTTGCTCTAGACCGTGCTGGCGTTGTTGGCCAGGATGGGCCAACCCACCACGGGATGCTGGATTTAGCTTACTTACGGATAGTCCCCGGTATGGTCGTCATGGCGCCGAAAGATGAGCAGGAGCTGCGTAACATGCTCTACTCGGCCCTCTACTCTTACACAGACGGACCGGTGGCTCTTCGCTATCCCCGTGGCAACGCCGTAGGAGTGCCAGTTGGGGCGATGGTACCTCTACCTTTGGGGAAGGCTGAAGTGCTGCGGAAAGGGGAAGACGTGGCCATTCTGGCAATAGGCAAGCCGGTTATGGAGGCCCTCAGGGCTGCGGAATTGTTGCAGACACAGGGCATTGATGCCGAGGTCATCAATGCTCGCTTTGTCAAACCCTTAGACATAGGGCTGCTCGATGAGCTCTGTGAGCGCCATTCCTTTATACTGACCGTCGAGGATGGGCAGGTGCACGGGGGTTTTGGGTCGGCAGTATTGGAGTATATCGGGCAGCGCCACAGCCGTCGGGTGGACATACGATTGCATGGTATACCGGACTACTTTGTAGAACATGCAACGCCGGAGGAGCAGTATAGGGAGCTGCGCTTGGATGCCGAAGGCATTGCTGTGATAGTCCGAGAGCACTTGCAGCGTCGCAGCTCCCGCCGCTGGTGGACCCGTCGGTTCTTTCCCGTATAGGACTCAACTATGACACAGCTAAAAGCACCTTTGACGGAGCAGCCTGATGCAGGCGACCGGGAACGGGTAACCTCAGTATCGCCAGCAGCAAAGTTCCTGCGGCTCGTCGTACACCACTGGAAATTCCTACTTGGCAGCGTCCTTGCCACGACGGCGACTTCTGTAGCCGTAAGCTTTTTGCTCCCGAATTGGTATGAGGCAACGGTGAGTGCTGTTCCCCCCTCGCGGACTACCCCTGGATTGGAAAGCGTGCTGGGTGCGGCAGTCGGGGCACTTCGAGATATTGGTGCCTTGCGCCTGGGAACTCTTGGACAACAGGGGTACAACTTCTTGGTCATCTTGGAAAGCCGACGTCTGAAAGATTCCCTCATCGAGCGCTTCCGGCTTTGGGAACTGTACGACTTGCCCGATACAGCACGTCATCGGCTGTACCGCAAGCTGGAGAGGGATTTGGGCGTTACTTACGAGCTCAATGGAAACTACACGGTCACGGCACGACATACTGACCCGCATCAAGCGGCGGCAATGGCCAATGCAGCCATAGAGATTGCCAATGCTATTGCGGCGGAGGTTAATCAGCACGAAAGCGGACAGTTACGCCAGTATTTAGAAACCCGGTTAGCGCGGCTCGACAGCACTATTGCCCAGATAGCCGATTCGCTACGACTCTTTTCCCGGCAGACTCTAGTCTTTTCGCCATTAGACCAGGCCCAGGCAGCGGCGCGGGCTTTAGCAGAGCTGAAAGCGCACGCGATGTCTCAGCAGATTCTTCTGGAGGCCCTTCGCCATGCCTATGGCTCGGAGGATCCAGCAGTTCGGGCACAGCAGCAACTGTTGGGGGGCGTTCAGCATCTGGTGCGCCGGGCCGAACAGCAGCCGGGGCTAATAGGGGATTTCCCCTTGCGGGAGGCCGCAGGTGTGGGTCTACGCTTCCTGCGACTTTATGCGGAGTTGGAAACTTATCAGCGGGTACGCGGCTTGCTGTTGCCCGTCGTTGAGCAGACTCGCCTGGATGAACAGCGTTCGCGCCCTGTGCTCTACGTTGTTGATCCGGCTGTGGCACCGCAGTTAAAGGCCTATCCCAAAAGAATCCTCATTGCACTCGGTTCTATGGTGGGCTCGTTAGTGTTGTCGCTGCTACTTTTGCTGTTGTGGCAGCGATGGCGGGAATGGCGCCCCTTCGTGCAAAATGGGACGCACAGCACAGGCGAACCAGGCTAAGAGCCTTCCGCTCGCCTTTGTTGCTGGGGCGATTGGCGCACAAGTGGTGCTGGCGGGACTTGCTCTAGTGCTGCATATAGAGCTCTTTGTCTTAGCAGCAGCTATGGGGCTCGCGGCTGTTGCTGCCATGGTGCGTTTCCCCCTGGTATGGCTCTCCTGTTTTGCCCTTTCGCTCGTGCCGTTTTTCCTGCTTCAGGGTCCCAAAATAGAGGTTGAGGAGGCAACATTGGTTGGAGTGCTTCTTGTGGCTGTTCTCCTCTGGCTTTTCTGGCAGAGCATGGTCGTGCGTCGCCGCCTTGTGGAGCACTGGGGGGATGTTCTCATATTGCTGTTTGTGGGACTTTCGGTGCTGAATCTGCCGATTGCTCTGCTCAACGATGTCCCACTGGAAGAGTGGATGCGACGATGGCTCCCCATGTGGCTGCTGTTGTATTACTTTCCGGTGCGCACCTACGTACGAACACCACGTCAACTGTTGTTGCTGTTGTCCTTGCTCCTGCTTTCGGGGGTCTTTATCGCCCTTGCCATACTGGAACGGTATCGCTCTGGGGTGGCAGTGGCTGAATATGCCTACCAGCTCCGCGGAGGCTATGCTCGGTCGCAGAGCGAGCATTTTTTTGCCTTCGCCATTGTTAGTTGCGTCGTTGGGGCTGCATTTGTGCGTGGGCTGAAATGGCGTCTCTTTCTCCTGAGCTGTGCGATTGTTATGGGGGCGGCGGTCCTGGTGACGTTCTCCCGGACGGCATGGATGTCTGTTCTCATTGGTTTGGGAGTAGCATGGGTGCTGCTGACGTGGCGGCAGCGGCTGCAAACAGCTCTGGTAGGTGGTGTATTGTTAGCTGTTGCGCTCGGGAGTCTTGCAATGGCTTTTCCCCAGATTTCCTCCGTGCTGATTCGCCTTGTGGGACAGCGCTTTACTTCCATTGGACAAGGTCAGCAGGACTTAGCGCTCCGAGGGCGATTTTACCAATTAGAAAGAGCGCTTCAAGAGGTAACCCATTACCCATTAGGAGGGCAGGGGTTGGGGAAGGAATTCCCGTACTACGAGGCAGGAGCGCGCCGGCATATCCACTACGGCTACATCCATAACAGTTACCTGGCAACGGCGTATCGGTATGGTATTCCTATGGCGCTCCTGCTGGTGGCGGCACTGGTTGCACACTTCAGGCATGTACTCCGGCAGGTACGTCGTGCGCCGCCTACATCTCTTTGGCGAATGGCGGCAGTAACCGGTGTTGCCGGAATGGTAGGGGTGATGCTCTCGCTTATGATGACGGAGAATCCCCTGGATATGCGCATAACCACGATGGTGCTGACCTGGGTGTTAGTGCTGGCAAACGTGCGATATCCTTCCAATGCCGATGGTAGCTGAGAAGCCTGTGCGTTTGAATATCGTTCGCGGGATACTATTAGTGCTTGCCGGAATATTTGCCCTCCGGTTGGCACAGTTACAGTTGCTACAGAGCCAATGGTATCGGGAACGGGCTGAGGCACAGGCAATCAAGCGTGCGGTGGTCTACCCGCCACGGGGGATTATCTACGATCGGTCAGGGCTGCCACTTGTGGAAAATGTTCCCGCCTTCAGTATTTCGCTGACCCCGGCAGAATTCCCTGTGGAAAGAACCCCATTGCTTGCTGCGTTATTGAATATGGACAGCCTTGCTCTGCGTCAGCAGGTGGAGCTGGCTTTACGGAGTTCCCGGTTCACCCCGCTACGACTGGTCCGAGATGCGGATTTTCAAACCGTTGCCGCTGTAGAGGAACATCTGGCTCGCCTGCCTGGTGTCAGCGTAGAGTTAGAGACTCGGCGTGTTTATCGTGGTCCAGCCCGATTAGCGCATGTCTTGGGCTATGTACGGGAGATTGCTCCACAGCATCTGGAACACATGGGCGATTACTACCGTCCGGGCGACCCCGTTGGATACACCGGAGTGGAGGCCAGCTATGAACCTTTTTTACGTGGAGAGAAAGGGTATCGTTTTCTGGTGGTCAACGCCCTGGGGCAGCCGGTTGCTGCCTTCCGAAATAGTCGTCATGATATTCCGGCA
This sequence comes from Candidatus Kapaibacterium sp., assembly GCA_025055465.1. Taxonomy (GTDB): domain Bacteria; phylum Bacteroidota; class Ignavibacteria; order Kapaibacteriales; family HRBIN21; genus HRBIN21. Next base: position 7,727 of record JANWXA010000020.1, on the reverse strand, counting down.
CACGAGGGCTTTGACATCTATCTTAGCATAGACGCGCGCCTGCAGGCGGTTGCAGAGCAGTTGCTCCAGGGACGTCGTGGAGCCATCGTAGTGATAGATCCGCAAACGGGCGAGGTACTTTCGTTGGTGAGCAAGCCCGATTATGACCTCGAACCTTTGAACCGTCGAGATGCCGGTCCGTACTACGCAGGGCTTCTGCGCGATGCTGATCGGCCGCTTTTCAATCGGGCTCTTCAGGCATTGTATCCGCCTGGTTCAACGTGGAAAATGGTTCTTGCTCTGGCGGCGTTGCAGGACAGTCTCATTACCGAGGAAACGCTAATTATCTGCAACGGTGGCTTTGCCTATGGTGGGCGCATTTTTCGCTGCCACCATGTCCACGGGGCGGTCAATGTAGTGCAGGCGTTACGGGTTTCGTGCAATGTATTCTTCTACCAGCTGGGCTTGCGTGTGGGGTTAGAGCGCCTGCAGCGCTTTGCTGCTCTGCTGGGTTTTGGGCGTTCGACGGGCATCGATATCCCGGGTGAGAGCCAGGGCATTGTACCTTCGCGGAAATACTACGACCGCCGCTATGGAAAGCGAGGCTGGAGTGAAGGTGGACGTTTGGTGAACCTGGGGATAGGTCAGGGCGAGCTCAGTGTTACTCCACTGCAGATGGCCGTCTACGCGGCGGCTTTAGCAACCGGCGTTTTACGACAACCACATGTCGTCCGTGCTCTTTTTAACAAGCGTACAGGACAAATGCAATCCCTAACATATGCTGAACATCCTTTACCCATCCGTCATGATGTGGCGGAGCTTGTTCGGCAGGGGATGGAGGAGGTAGTCCATGCTCCTGGAGGGACTGCCTCCGGCGCTCGTGTGCCTGGTGTGAGAGTGTGTGGAAAAACTGGCACGGCGCAGAACCCCCATGGGAACGATCATGCCTGGTTTATTGGCTTTGCCCCGAGGCAGCAGCCACGCATTGCCTTCTGCATTATGGTGGAAAACGCTGGTTTTGGCGGAGCTGTGGCAGCACCCATAGCACGCCGGTTGCTGGAGGCGTTTTTCTTCGGGGCCTTGCCGGATTCTGCGCTGCTTCACGGCCAGCCTCTGCTTTCAGGTCTCCAGTAACTGATGGCTGGGCGGGTGCATCCCCATAGCTTCGTAGCTTTGTGTGTTTTTCGGAACCGTCTCCCTGAATTGAGGCAGTGCGAATGAACGCCAAGACAGTGCGACGCATTGGAGCTCTTACCGTTTTTGCCATCTCAGCGGCTACGTACATAGCAACCCTGCAGCCCTCAGTCCCCTTCTGGGATTGTGGGGAGTTTTCCGCGGCCATCGCCTGGCAGCAAGTGCCACATCCGCCAGGAGCACCGCTGTTCCTCATGATGGGGAAGCTCTTCCATATGTTGCCATTTGGGGATCCCGGATGGCGCATCAACTTGCTGTCGGCGCTCTCCAGTGCGGTGGCATCGGTTGTCCTGTACCTGCTGTTGGCGTTGGTTCTAGAGCGCGTGTGGAAGACGGGCATAACTTCGATGGCGGATGCCCTCCACATTTATGGGGCTTCGGCGGTAGGGGCTTTGGCATTGACTTTCAGTGATACTGTTTGGTTCAATGCCGTGGAGTCAGAAGTATATGCGCTTTCGCTCCTCTTTGTAGGAGTCGTTCTATACTTAGGCTTTCTCTGGTATGTTCGCGCTGATGAGCCTGGGAGCGAACGCTACTTGTTACTGGCAGCGTACTTGGTAGGGCTCTCTATCGGCGTGCATCTTCTGAGCATCTTGGCAGTACCGGGGATCTTGTATTTGGCGGTCTTCCGCAAGTACGGTATGAATCCGGCAGAAGCTCGGCTAAGGAACGTCCGCTACTTTATTCTTTGGTTAGGAATCCCGTTGCTCGGCTTTGCCCTCATTTATTGGGGGATTACCCAGTGGTTGCCAGCGCTGCTGGCTGGTGATATACCTTTCCGGACTGAAGCTCGGGAGCATCTCGTTGAGGATAGCCCGGTGATCTCTCTCTTTACTCTGGCTTTGCTTGGATTCCTGGGATGGCAGTTATACCGGGCATATCAGAGGCAGCGGGCAGAAGTAGCGTTAGCATTGAGCGCGTTCTTTGCCGTCGTCCTGGGATTTACGACCTATGCTCATGTGCTAATCCGCTCAAATTCTCATCCGCCAATGAATGAGAACGAGCCGAGTTCGCTGCCGAAACTTATTAGCTATCTTGGGCGGGAACAGTACGGAGAAACCCCATGGTGGCCACGCCGATACCGTTATGATGACCCCTATTACTCGCAACACTATTCTAAATACGGGACCTGGTATCCTCCGAGAATTGAGCGAGTCCAGCGACGCGATGGCGCCACTGTACCGGTGCCCAATTGGCACCGAGTCAACTTTGCAGGCGAAATGCGCTACCTTTGGGAGTACCAGGTTTCCCATATGTACCTGCGCTACTTTTTCTGGAACTATGTTGGGCGCATGAGCGACATTCAGGATGCACCTGCTGCTGGACCGACTGCCACCAAAAGGGATGCTCTGCCTTACAATTATGATTCTGGTTACGCTGATACCTTCCCGGTGCGCTTCTTTGGATTGCCCCTGCTGTTAGGTCTTCTGGGCCTGGTGTACCACTTCAAGCGGGATCGGCGTACGGGGTGGGCGATGCTGATGACTTTTCTCCTCATGGGTGTTCTGGCAGCTATTGCGCAGAACCAGCAACTTCCGCAGCCACGCGAGCGTGACTACTTCTACGTAGGTTCTTTCTTTGTTTTCTGCTTTTGGATTGGGCTTGGATCATACAACGTGGTGGAATTCTTGCGACAGCGTTTGCTGAAGTCGCTGCCACAGGTAGCTGTGCTGGTAGGCATTGGAGCGACAGCTTTGGCGGCACCGATTAATATGGGGGTAAATGGGTGGCGTATCCACGACCGGTCTGGGAATTACCTACCCTTTGACCATTCGTACAACATTTTGCAGAGTTGCGAGCGCGACGCCATCCTCTTTACCAATGGTGATAACGATACCTTTCCCCTCTGGTATCTGCAGGACGTAGCGGGGGTGCGACGCGATATCCGCATTGTGAACCTCTCGCTTGGCAACACGTTGTGGTATATTCGCCAATTGAAACATCGAGAACCATACGGGGCAAAGCGTATTCCGCTGAGTTTTCCAGACGAGGCACTGGAATCGGAGGACTCGCCCCGAGCACTGCAGCCAGAGGTGGGAACAGCCCGGCAAGTCACTATCCCTGTTCGCCGGGAGGTTTTAGAGCGGTTTACCCAAGATTCCGTGCTCCTACGCACAGGACTCATGCAGTTTATCTTTGTTGGAATGCCCTGGCGGCAAGAACAGAACCAGACGACCTATCTTTTCCGCGTGCAGGATAAGCTTGTTCTGGACATTCTCCAGCAGACCCGCTTTGAACGCCCGGTCTACTTCTCCATTACTGTAGGCTCGGATGCCTATGCTGGTTTGGATCGCTATTTGCGCCTGGAGGGGATGGTCTACCGCGTTTGCCCAGTCCCCCAGGGTGCAGGACAGCAGGGGGAAGCAATAGATCCCACAGTTATGGAGGCCTGCCTGCTGAACATGGATAATAGTGAACATTATCACACGGAGCCGCGCTATGGCTTCAAGTTTCGCAACTTGCATAACCCAAATGTCTACTACGATGAGGTAAGTCGCCGGCTCATTGTCAACTATCGCATGCTCTTCATCCGCTACGCTGCGCATCTGTTGGAACGGCAAGGGGAGTCGGCGAAGGCAGCGGCGGTATTGGACACGATGGACCGTTACATCTCTGCTGGGCAGTTTCCCTTATCATACTGGCTGGCGTATAATGTAGCGCAACTTTACCATCGGGCAGGCGCTTTGGAACAGGCGCGACGCTTTGCCTTGATGGCGGCAAAGAGTGCTGAACTCGTTGCTAATACGCCGGAGATAGCGCGAGGAGAGACAGCGGTCCAGTACTACAACCCGCGATGGCTGGCAGCAGAGGCATACCAGTTAGCCGGTGACCACGATCAGGCACGCTTACTGTTGCAACAGCTTCTGCTGGAGTACCCCAACGATGCCACAATTCAGGCACGTCTTCGTGAGATGGAGATTGCTCGCTTAGAATCCCAAGGGAAATATCGCGAAGCGTTAGACACGGCGGAGGCAATTCTCACGAGCTACGAGGCCTCTTCCGACGAGACTCTGCGCTCTATGATTCCGCAGCTCCGCTCCTACATAGACCGGCTTAGACAGAAGCTGGCAGATACGGCTTCAGGCGATACGCTGTAAGTTATGGTGCCGTATGTGTCGCTGGTTATCCCAGCTTACAATGAAGCTGAACGGATTGGGCGTACTTTGGAACAGGTCTTAGCGTATCTCCAACACCAACCCTATGCCTACGAAGTCATTGTCGTAGACGACGGTTCCCAGGACGCCACCGCTGAAGTCGTTGCCCGATACGTGCCCGCGGTTACTCTGCTTCGCTTTCAGCAGAACCGGGGCAAAGGTGTAGCAGTTCGGGAGGGCATGTTGTGGGCACGCGGGCGCTACCGTGTCTTCACAGATGCAGATTTGTCTACGCCAATAGAGGAACTGGAGCCAATGCTCGGTTGCTTGGAGTCCGGTGCTGATATGTGCATTGGGAGCCGGGAATTGGACCCCAGTCGGCTGCTTCGCCCCCAGCCTGCGTACCGGCGGTGGATGGGGCGTCTCTTCCGTCGTCTTGTCCAATGGCTGGTTTTCCGGGATCTGCCCCAGCTCCGAGAGGTGGAGGATTCGCAGTGTGGTTTCAAGGGCTTCCGTGCTGATGTTGCAGAGCGCCTTTTTCGACGTGCTCGGATCTCGGGTTTTGGCTTCGATGTGGAGATTCTTTACTTAGCGGCGCGGGCAGGCTGCCGGATCTCACAGTTCCCGGTACATTGGCGAAATGATCCACATAGTCATGTTCACCTGTTGCGGGATCCGCTCCGGATGCTCATAGAGGTGGCTTGTATTCGTCGTATTCACCGGGATCATTCCTCTCTGTGATCATGGCTGATAGCGGATGGAAAGCTCGATAGGTTCTTTCCCACCTTATTCCTACTGGCGTTGGAATCTTCGCATCCTTTGGGTTGCTCAGCTCATCGCTATGGTGGGCATGAGTGCCTTTTTGCCTTTCCTACCGCTCTATGTTCGGTACCTGGGCCATTTTGCGCCGCCCCAGGCCCAGTGGTGGAGCGGGCTGCTGATAGCAGCGCCCTTCATTACCGCCATTCTTGCAACCCCGGTGTGGGGAATCGTCGCCGACCGCTTCGGTCGAAAGCTTGTCGTAGTGCGGGCTGCCTTCGGGCTGGGAATTACGGTGTTCCTCATGGGATTGACGACAAGTGTGGAGACACTTTTCGTGCTGCGTCTGCTGCAAGGAGCTCTTAGTGGCTTCATTGCGGCGACAACAGGTTTTGTCGCGGCAGAGACCCCTCCACAGCGAGTTGGTTATGCTCTGAGTCTCCTGCAAAGCGCGACGGCGACAGGAAGTGTTCTCGGGCCGCTTCTCGGAGGCATTATCTCGGACATTGTTGGTATGCAGTGGACCTTCTTCCTGGTCGGGCTGCTCTGTATTATCAGTGGCATAACCGTGTGGCGCTTTGTTCGAGAATCTCGAAAGCCGGGGAGAGCAGGTGTGTTGTCGGTCTTGACGCCCTTTCGTCTTGTCGTGAAGGCCCCACCGGTGCTGGGTATCTTGGGGAGTATTGTGGTGTCGCAGGCAGCGATGATGCTGCCGGCTCCGATATTCCCGTTGTACTTGGAACAGCTTCAAGCGCCGGGAAAGTTCCTATCCACAGTCACGGGGATTTCTGTTGGGGGTGCTGGTCTTATGATGGCGTTAGCATCCCCGCTGTGGGCGCGCTATGCTGAGCGGTACGGGCATAGACGCACGCTTTTACTGTGCACTACAGCCGCTGCCGCTTTCTACGCTGTACAGGCGCTTACGCCACACTACACTCTCGTTGTCATATCCCGAGCGCTCGTAGGGGCAGCCGTTGCTGGGGTTTTGCCGACCTTCTACGTGCTGCTGAGTACTCATGCTCCTGCGATGCTCCGGAGTAGTGTTATGGGAGTTGGCAGCAGTGCAACCTTGCTGGGGAACTTGTTGGGACCGCTGCTTGGCAGTATTCTCGCCACCTCCTTCGGAATGGGGTGGGTCTTTGGTATTTCGGCAGCGTTGATGGCAGCACTTTCGCTGGTGAATCCGCAAATGCGCTGGACGGTCCGGTTTCTGCTGCGCTTATTGACAAGTCGGCAGTGAGTCTTCTGGTAGGCTCAGCGTCTCATACCGTCGGGGGTAGCTTTCTCGAAAAGTTCGGAATGCATGGTGCTGACGGCTGGGAGATAGGCGACGCCAAGCCCTCAGGGAATGAGTGTCTTCGCCAAGCTTGCGCCGCTGCTGCAATAACTTGAGAAGTTCTTTCGGATTGGTCCAGGGAAGCTCAGTCGGGGGGGGTGGAACGTATTCCAGTGCAGCGAGAAAGGGGGTTTCTGGTATAACTATTCCAGCCCATTTGGCGAAATGGTGCACGAGCTTTTGGGAGCAGCGTACACGAGCTTGCCATGCGTAGCCAGCGATGTGAGGAGTTGCCAGTACAGCATGATCTACCAGGTGCCAATTGACCGACGGTTCCTGCTCCCAGACGTCCAGCGCCAGGACAGAGCGCTTTTCTGGGAGTATGGCCTCCAGGGCTGCTTCGTCCAGTACGCCGCCGCGGGATGTCTGCACCAATAGACTGCCCTGTGGCAGTAAGGCGAGTTCCTCGTAGCTAAGCAGATGCCACGTAGCGTCTGGGCCTGACCGCATCAGGGGGACGTGGAGTGAGACTGCAGAGCAAGCGGCACAGAGCTCGCGCACCGTTGGAGCATAGACGACCCATTCTGGAAAGCGGAACCCCTGCCGGGCAAGCGGAGGGTCATTAACCCAGACCTCCATGCCCAACTGGCGTGCGTAGGAAGCAACACGGCGTCCAATATTTCCGAAGCCAATGATCCCCAGCCGCTCTGTAGAGAGGCGCCGTTCGGGGAACGCTGCCCACAAGAGGAGGGCCACCAGTACGTACTCAGCAACAGAGTTGGCATTGCACCCCGGAGTATGGATAACTGTAATACCCAGTTGCTGGAGTTCTTCCACAGCGATATGGTCAATCCCGGCACTGGGCGTCCCAACGAAGCGGATAGGGGTTCCTGCTACAAGCGCTGCATCTACTCGAGTATTTGCCCGGACAAAGAGGGCATGGCAGCGAAGGCGTTTCAGGATTTCGGGCGACAGCTCAGTGCCTGGCAGGCAGTACAGTCGGACAAAGGGCTGCAGTGCTTCCGCCAACAGCGGGATCGTCGGATCAATACAGCAAACAGGTCGCTTCATGCCTGCCAATACTGGCGGTCCAGGCTACGGTATTGTACAGCTTCGGCAAGGTGGTGGATCTGGATTTCTTCACGACCTTCCAAGTCTGCGATGGTTCTGGCAACCTTGAGGATGCGGTCGTAGGCGCGGGCCGAGAGCCCCAAACGGTGCATTGCTGTGCGGAGCAGCTCTTGTCCGCGAGCATCAATGCGACAGAAGCGACAGATTTCCTGAGTGCTCATGTCAGCGTTCTTATAGATGCCTGGAAGAGCTCGAAAACGCTCGGCCTGCCGATTACGTGCCCGGATAACCCGCTCGCGGATGGCGGCCGAGGCTTCCCCTAAACGCTCGCTGCTCAGCTCCTGGTATTTGAC
>JANWXA010000209.1 GCA_025055465.1 Candidatus Kapaibacterium sp. | reverse complement strand
AGGACAGTAATACCGAACGTCGCCGCCTCGCGCAGAAACTCCGCCAGTTTGTCTTGATTTGCAGCCTCGGCAGTCATATTGGCAGCCAAGAACTCCACCGGAAAGTGTGCTTTGAGGTACGCCGTCTGATATGCCAGATAGGCATATGCCAAGGCGTGCGATTTGTTGAAGCCATAGGCTGCAAACCGCTCAATCAAGGCGAAAATCTCTCTGGCCAGGTCGTTTGGGATACCATTGCGGACGGCACCAGCGATAAAAGCTTTCCGCTGCTGCTGCATAAGCTTGGGGTCCTTCTTTCCCATTGCACGGCGCATGAGGTCAGCTTCTGCTAACGAGAAGCCCGCAACCGCCTGTGCCAACTGCATGACCTGTTCCTGGTAGATAATGATGCCGTACGTCGTGCGCAAGATGGGCTCCATGCGAGGATGCAGGGACTCGATTGGCTTCCGCCCATGCTTGCGAGCAATGAACTCCGGAATGTACTCCATTGGTCCGGGGCGATTGAGTGCATTGAGCGCCACCAAGTCCTCTAACGAAGTGGGTTTTAGCCCCCTCAGCGCTTCTTTCATGGTATCGGCTTCAAACTGGAAAATGCCTAGCGTCCTTCCCGTGCTGAGCAGTTCATAGGTCGCCGCATCCTGCAGGTCTATGGCATCAATGTCAAGCTCTATTTGACGAGTACGGCGAACCATGTCCACGGTATCGTCAAGGATAGAAAGCGTGCGCAAGCCGAGAAAGTCCATCTTGAGCAACCCAGCATCTTCCAGTTCCCGCATGGAATACTGTGTCACGATTTCCCCACTCGGAGCACGGCACAGTGGAACATAGTCACTGACTGGCCCCGGCGCGATGACGACACCCGCGGCATGGACTGAAATGTTCCGGCAGAAACCCTCCAACACAAGCGAAAAGTCCACCAGTTGGCGCAGTTTAGGATCGTCGGTCTCCCGCAACCACTGCAAATCGGGTAACTGCAGTGCCTCTTCCAGTGGTGTTACCTTGCCAAGCACGACAGGAATCTTTTCTGTAATGGAATTCAACACCGAAGCCGGTATGCCAAGTACACGCCCGACATCCTTGAGTACGGCTCTGCTGGAAAGGGTACCGAAGGTAACAATCTGTGCGACCGACTCCACACCGTACTTGCGGCGGACGTATTCAATGACGAGGTCGCGCTTGTCGTCGCTGAAGTCCACATCGATGTCTGGCATGGAAACGCGCTCAGGGTTCAGAAAGCGTTCAAAGAGGAGCTCGTACCGAAGCGGGTCCAAACTGGTGATCCCCAGAGCGTAGGCAACGAGGCTACCGACGACAGAACCCCTTCCAGGACCGACACGAACTCCCATACGACGGGCGGCAGCGATGAAATCCTGAACGATCAGGAAATAGCCAGCAAACCCCATACGAGAGATTAGCTCCAGTTCGTAGCGGGCCCGTTCCTGGACATCTGCAGGGATAGGAGCACCATAGCGCTTCTGTAGCCCTTCCCAGACAAGCTTCTCCAGGTGCTCTCCCAGGCTCGAGACCCCAGCATCGGGGGGTATAGGAAAATGCGGCATATGGAGTGTCGGATGGAGTTCCAGGGTACACTTTTCGGCAATCTCCAGCGTTCGTGCCAGCGCGTCTCGATGGCTGGGGAACAGCTTTGCCATTTCAGCAGCCGTCTTTATATACATTTCAGGCTGCCGATACCGTAACTGCATGATATCCACGGGCTTACGCAGTGAGCTGGCATCCCGAATATGCAGCAACACGTTGTGCGCTACTGCATGTTCCTTGCGAACGTAATGACAATCATTGGTGACCACCATGGGGATGCGCAGCTCACGAGCAATCCGCGGAACGTGAGTCAGCACTGCCTCATCCTCCCGCAAGCCGTGCCACTGAAGCTCCAGGTAGAAGTTCTCACCAAAGAGCTCCCGATATTGTGCTGCCGTACGATAGGCTGCCTCATAATCGCCTGCCACCAAATGAGCATTGACCACACCGACAAGACAGCCTGAAAGAGCAATAAGCCCGTCGTGATATCGCTCCAGAAGCTCCCAGTCAATCCGAGGCCTGTAGTAATAGCCCTCCAGGTGTGCTAACGTGACCAACTTGATGAGGTTACGATATCCCCGCTCGTTTTGCGCCAGCAGCACCAGGTGATAGTAGTTCCGCTGCTTTGGCGCCGGGTGGTCAAAGCGACTACCGACCGCCACATAAGCTTCGCAGCCGATGATAGGCTTGAGTCCAGCAGCCTTAGCTTCCTTGTAAAATTCTAAGCAGCCAAACATCACGCCGTGGTCAGTGATAGCCACGGCAGGCTGGTTGTCGGCCGCTGCAGCCTGCACCAGTTGCCGCGGAGTACACGCCCCATCCAAAATAGAATAGTGCGTGTGATTGTGGAGATGGACAAAAGGGACAGGCGCGCTCATCGTGATCGGACCTGGGGAGACACTATCTGCCGAAGTTCGGTATCGGGTTCTCGCCGGACACAAATACTACGGAGGCGTTCAACCCACGGGTTTGTTCGCTGTTGTGCCAATGCAAAGTAAGCTGTCTGCCGTACTCTCAGGGGCTGCTGCAGAAGAAGCCGAGCTATACGAGCAGGGCTGACCGCTCCTGTATCCACCCCCATCAGCAACCAGCCAAGAGCCTTCCGATAGGCCAGCGGAATCGGAAGTCCCCAGAGCTTCTCCAGTAGTGACAGAGAGAGCTTCCCATGCTGTATCGCCCCGTGCAATGCACTGAAGCGCACCACTTGAAAAGTGTCTTGCAAAATACGCTTCCAAACTTCTTCTGACTGGTACGGCTGGATGTGGAAAAGAGCGTACGCAGCACGAGCCCGCACCATTGGGTGGGGATCC
>JANWXA010000208.1 GCA_025055465.1 Candidatus Kapaibacterium sp. | reverse complement strand
CTGGTAGCAACCGCATTCGGTACGACGACTCTCTGGCTGTCAACAGGACTGTGGGATAAACCCCTGGGCGAACTGGATGCCTTCCTGCCACCGCGGGACTACTATACTCTAATGGGTAAGAGTGCAGGGACCTCCTCAGTACCTGTCCCTGCTGCCTCAGCACATTCTGAGCTACTATGGAACGATCGCCTGGATATCGCCTTCGCTGAAGCTCAACGCCGCCAGAAACCAATCTTTATTGATTTCACTGGCTTCACCTGCACCAATTGCCGTTGGATGGAGACTAACATCTTCTCAAAACCCGAAATCCGCACTCTCTTGGAGCAGATGGTGCGAGTCCGACTTTTTACTGATCGCCGTGCGGAGCCTTACATCTCAAACAAGCGGTTCCAGCGGGAACGCTTCGGAACTGTGGAGCTTCCATTTTACGCCGTGCTGAGTCCGGACGGCAACATTATTGCGACAGCGGGCTTTACTCGAGACGTCACTGCCTTTACCGCATTCCTCCGCAAGGCGCTCGACTACCGAGTCAATTCTTTCCAGTAGCCACAGCCCATGAAAAACACAACCCCAGGTATTCACAGAGGCACTCTCAGACGGTTCCGCGCTGAGCTGGAGGAAGTGATGCGCACGGTCCGTCACCTCCGCTCAGCCATTGCACTCTTGAGCTGGGACCAGGAAACGCAAATGCCCCCCAAAGCCACTGAACGACGCGCCCAGCAGATGTCAACGTTGGAAAACCTGGTACACCGAGAATTGATCAGCCCGCGGGTGCAGCGTCTTGCCGCGCGCGCTGAACGTATCTTTCCGCACCTCCCCGAACGGGACCAGCGGATGGTGCGTCTCTTCTTACGCGAGCACCGCCGTGCCACTGCCCTACCTCCATCCCTCGTCGAAGAGCTGGCACGCACACAAACACTGGCCGTGGCAAGCTGGCGCTACGCCAAAAAGGAAAACGACTTCTACCTTTTTGCCCCATACTTACAGCGCCTGATAGAGCTCAAACGCAAACAGGCCGAATGCTACGGATATGCAGAACATCTCTACGACGCTCTCCTGGACTTGTACGAGCCAGGAATGCGCCTTTCCACAATCCACCCCCTCATAAGGCAATTGGCGCAACGTATGCAAGAACTGCTGCAATGGACGCGACAGATCCCATATCAGCCCCCTACAATGTTGCCTCCTGCCCCCTGCGCGGCGCAATTTGTTTTGGGACGACACCTCTGCGTAGCTATTGGGTTCGATCCAGAGCGTGGGCGCATTGATTACTCGGCACACCCTTTCTGCACGGCATTAGCTCCCAACGATGTCCGCATGACTACGCGCTGCTCTGAGGACGAACCCCGTACGTGTATCTATAGCCTCTTACACGAGTCCGGACATGCTCTGTATGACCAAAACATACCCGATGAACTGGCAGATACTTTTGCCGGAGACGGGGCTTCCATGGGCATTCACGAATCCCAATCCCTTTTCTGGGAAGACATCGTTGGACGTAGTCTTGCCTTCTGCCGCTGGGCAGCCCCGATCTGGCGCCAGTACCTCAACGGCATGCTCAATACCCCCTGGACGCATTTGACAGCCGAACAACTCTTCCGCGCCCTCAATTACGTACAGCCTTCGCTCATCCGCACCGAGGCCGACGAAGTAACTTACCACATGCACATCTTGCTAAGGTTGGAAATAGAGCTTGCCTTACTTGAAGGCAATCTCCGAGTCAAGGAACTGCCGGAGGCGTGGAATTCCGGAATGGACCGTCTGTTGGGCCTACACCCCCCTGACGACCGCACCGGCTGTCTTCAGGACATTCATTGGTCGCTGGGTGAGTTCGGGTACTTCCCCACCTACAGCATAGGAAAACTTTATGCCGCTATGTTCTGGAAACAACTGCAACGGGACGTCCCAGACATAGAAGAACGAATAGCCAGTGGCGAATTTGAGCTTGTTCTCAGCTGGTTGAAACAGCATATCTATGCCGTCGGGGCTCTGGAAACACCCCAGGAGATCGTGCAGCGCGTCACCGGGAGAACCTTGACTATAGAAGACTTTGCGGAATACATTGCAGCGAAGCTTCAGCATGTTTACAGTGCGACATTATAACCGATAGTGCTCTGGACGGCGATCTGCAAAAATGTCATCCAGTGGGTCGAAGGCTTTGTTCCGTGTTCGCTCCGGTTCGACCTCCGCAATAAGCACGGTTGTCTCCTCCGATCCAGCTTGGCAAAGGGCCACCCCATTATAGCTGTAGATAGTGGACTTTCCCCGGAAATACAAGGCTTCTCCTCCGCGTTCCTCAACACCAGTGCGGTTTGCTACCGCCAGGTACACCTTGTTCTCCAACGCTCGGACGGGCATCACCGTCTCCCATGCTTCCGTCACCAAATTGGACGGGCAGGCAATGAGATCCGCCCCTTGCAACGCCAACGTACGAGCAGCCTCGGGAAAACGCCAATCATAGCAGATCATAAGCCCAACCCGGATGTCCATGGTTGAAAGATGAACGACAAAGAAACCTGTGTCCCCAGGGTCAAAACAGAGCTTCTCCTTGTAGAAAAGGTGTGTCTTGCGGTATACCACAATATCCTCGGTATCAGGTGCAAGAATTGCCGCAGCATTGAAGAATTGTCCGTTCGCCCGTTCAGGAAAACCCACGATAAGCACTTGCCCGTTCCACAGTGCCTCCCGATGCAAGCGCTTTAGCGTCGGACCATCAGCCGGTTCAGCGAAGGCCGCTACCTCATGCCGTGACTGGAAGAAATATCCTGTGGTTGCTAACTCTGGAAATACCACGATGTGGGCCGCCCGTGCCGCATCCAGTAATGCAAGCATCGTAGCCAGATTCCGCTGTGGATCCCCAAAGACTGG
>JANWXA010000207.1 GCA_025055465.1 Candidatus Kapaibacterium sp. | reverse complement strand
GTATCCTGTAATTTTGCTCGGAGAGTCTACGGCCGTGCATCGCAGGCAGAGACCTTGTGGGATGTGGGAAGCCCGGTGAACGAGAACTGTGCTGTGTCGTCTGCTCATTCGGGACGTTCTCCTGTTTGATCAGTTAGAACTTGCTTTCGGGCCGGGCTTGAACGTGATCACGGGCGAGACCGGTGCAGGGAAGTCTATCCTGGTGGATGCCTTGATGGTAGCACTGGGGGAGCGTACTGCTACCGATGTGCTCCGGAGCGGTGCCAGCAAGGGTGTGGTGGAGGCATTGTTCCGTATAGAACCGAACTCACCATTAGCGCGCTTCCTTGCCGACCAGGGTTATCTGGAAGGGGATGAACTCCTGCTCCGTCGGGAACTTCACGCACGGGGCACCTCCCGCTCCTTTATCAATGACTCTCCGGCGCCTTTGACGCTTGTGCGCCAGGTGGGAGAGCAGTTGGTGGATTTCCATGGTCAACACGAGCAACAGTCCCTGCTGCGCGTGGAGACCCATGGCCGTCTTTTAGATGATGCCGGGGAGTTGGGAGTTATGCGGCGGGAGTACACCGAGGCCTACGAGCGGCTTCGTGCGGCGCTGCAAGAGTACCGGCGTCTGCGCGAACGGGGACTCGAGCTCCGAGAGCGTCAGGAGTGGCTGCGCTTGCGTATTCAGGAAATCGCCGCCATAGATCCGCAACCGGGCGAGGAAGCGGCTGTGGACGCGGAGCTGCGCCTCAGCGAACATGCCGAGCGTCTCCATGCCTTGACATTGCGGATATACGAGCTGTTGTACGGGGACGAGCATGCTGTGCGCGACCGCCTCCTGCGTGTGCGGAGCTTGCTGGAGGAGCTGGCGCACATTGACCCTCGCTGCGCTGATCCTGCTTCTGAAGTCCAGACATGGATTGTTGGCGTGGAAGAATTGGTACGCTTCCTACAGGACTACACCGCACGGTTAGAATTTGAGCCTGACCGCTTGGAGCGGCTGCGGCAGCGTAAGGGGCAGTTGCAGCTTCTGCGCAAACGATACGGCTCTGTTGAAGAGGCTATAGAGCAGAAACGACAATGGGAAACGGAGCTGCAACTTGCTGACCAGATGGAGCTGCACCTGGAAGAGGCAACCCGTGAAGTAGAGCGTTGGCGGGCCGAACTGGAACGCCGGGCCCATCGCCTCCGCGGGGAGCGGGAACGTGCGGCGAGGGAGCTGGAGCGTGCCGTCGAAACAGCGCTTGCTGACCTGGGCATCCCATACAGTCGCTTCGTGGTTCACATGGACACAGAAGAGCCTCCTGCGGGGGAAGACCTTTGGGTGGAGTTTTGCGGGAGGCCTTGCCGTGCTTTCCCTTCGGGCATCGATCGCTTAGAGTTCCGTATCACCACGAACCAGGGCGAGGAGCCGCGCCCGCTTGCACGCGTTGCCTCCGGAGGCGAAATATCCCGTATCATGCTGGTGCTGAAAAGCATTTTAGCGAAGTCTGAGCGCCTTCCCCTCCTTGTTTTTGATGAAATTGACGCCGGAGTCAGTGGCCGCATCGCCTACCGGGTAGGTCAAGCTCTGCGGACGCTGGCGCAGTACCATCAGGTGTTGGCTATCACCCACTTGCCGCAAATCGCGGCCTGTGCGACGGAACACATCCTGGTGGAAAAGCATGAGCGGGATGGGCGCACCGTGATTACAGCACGACATCTTCAGCCCGAGGAACGAGCTTACGAGATTGCCCGTCTCCTGAGCGGTGAGCGCGTGACCCAGACGGCGCTCCAGACTGCTCGAGAGCTTTTGTGCGAGTTCGCCCAGGGATAGTCCGTCCAACTCAAAGCGGAGAGAAGCCCATTGGCATCTGACTTACCTTACAATTTGACATACCTTTCGCGGCAGGAGCTTGTGGAGCGTCTACAAGGCAAGGTGGACCCAGTTGAGTTGAACCGGATTCTGAGCGCCTACGACGTAGCGGCCAGCGTGCACGAGCTCCAGCTCCGACGTGATGGGAGCCCGTATTTTTACCATGTCACGCGCGTGTGCAAGATCCTGCTGGATGAGCTGGGCATCACCGATCCCGATGTCCTCATTGCTGCGTTATTGCATGACGTGTTAGAGGACTCCGAAGAGCTCTCTGCTGAAGTGTTGGAGTACAACTTCGGCGCCCGAGCTGCGGCCATGGTGCAAACGCTAACCAAGGATTTACAGGCACACGAGCGAGACCCTGACGCCGTGGACTGGGAGCATGTAGAGCGGCTGCGCCGTGCTCCTGCAGAATGTCTTCTCGTCCGGTTGGCGACCCGATTAGACAATTTCCGGTGCCTGGGATATGACCTAAAGCGGAATCCCCTTCGGTACATCCAGCAGACGTGGGAGCGGTATATCCCGTTGGCGCAGCAGTTTGATGATCCGCGGCTGAAGCAATTGGTTAGCCTATTGCAGCGGGAGCGCAACAAGTTTTGGGGATAGGGGTTAGTACATGGGCTGGACGCGTCGAGAATGGTTGAGGATGCTGGGGCTTCTGCCTGCGGGATTGGGGGTATTGCCTCGGTTGGGGACACCAGGGCACTCCGCCCTTCCGTTGCTGCGTCCTCGGGGATTGCGTCCGGGCTCAACGGTAGCTATTGTAGCGCCTGCCAGTCCAGCCTACCCAGAGGAAGTGCGCTCTGCTGTTGAAGCGTTGAGGAATCTGGGCTGCCGCACTCTTATAGGGGAAACGGTCCGGAGGGGAAATCGGCGATATCTGGCGGCACCGGATGAAGTTCGCGCTCGTGAGCTGATGGAGCTTGTTGCCGCCCCTTCCGTGGATGCCGTCCTCTGCGCTCGCGGAGGATATGGCGTGATGCGCCTTTTGCCCTATCTGCAGTGGGAGCACTTTCGCCGCTTTCCCAAGCCTATCATCGGTTTTAGTGATATCACAGCGTTGCTGGTGGCTCTGA